>JAPOOH010000496.1 GCA_026713505.1 Chloroflexota bacterium
AACCGCAATTGACGTAGACGACGGCACGGGGGGCGACGGTGGCGGTGAAGGGCGCGGCGATTCCAGGGAAGTCTTGGCGGCGGACCTGCACCTCTACGGCCCGGACGGTGCTTTGGTCGGGGGAGTGAGCGGATTTGCGGTGAAGCAAGCGACGCGGGCGTCGCTGCTCTCGGCCGTGGAAGAGGTGAGCGATCTCTTGCACGAGATTGCCTGGCATGACCGGCCGCTGTCCGGAGGAGTGCTGTCGGCGAGCTTCCTCGCCGCACCGGCTGCGGAATTCTCCCGTGACTATCTCGACGGAGAAGGCGTCGAGGCTGAGTCGGTCGGGTTGTTTCTGGCCGATCTGGAACGGCTGTCCCGTTTATATGCCTTGGCGGCCCTTCAGGAGCTGGGATGGGAACGCAAGGCAGGCTCGTCCGTGCAGCCTGCAGGCGTCAGGCGGGAGTTGAAGGTCGTCGTTGAGCACGAGCGATTGCTGGGGCGGCTGTTCGCGATGCTGGCCGATGCGGGAATCGTTGTCGAGGACGGAGCAGGGCACTGGGTTGTAGCGGTCGGGCAGGAAGATCCGTTGCCGGATGATTCGCAGACCGATCCGGGACGGCTTGCCGAGCGTGTGGCCGAGAACCATCCGTACGGCCTGCATGAGATTGGTCTTCTAACGCGGTGTGGCTCCGAGCTGGCGAACGTGCTAAGAGGGCGCACGGACCCGCTGCCGCTCCTGTTCGCCAGTGACGGGCCGAGCGCGGCGGATTTGTATCGCGAGGCGCCACTGATGCGAGTGGTGAACCGGATTGTCGGCGATGTCGTTGCGGCCGCAGTGGCGGATCTGCCGGCGGGCCGGCGGCTGCGGGTCTTGGAGGTCGGGGCCGGCACGGGAGGCACGACCAGCGCGATCCTGCCGATCCTGCCCGCGGGACGGTTCGACTATTTCTATACCGACGTAACCGCGGGCTTCTTCGCGGGGGCTGAAGATCGATTCGGCGGAAGCGGCGCACCAATCGACTTCCGGGTTCTGGATATCGAAAGGGATCCGGCGGGCCAGGGGTTCTACCCGCACGGATACGACTTGGTGATCGCAGCGAACGTCTTGCACGCGACGCGGGACCTGGGCGAGACGCTGACGCACTGCCGCGACCTGCTGGCGCCTTCGGGTCAGCTGGTGGCACTAGAGGGATTGCGAGGCCAGGGCTGGATGGACCTGACATTCGGGCTCTTGGAAGGCTGGTGGCGGTTCAAGGACAAGTATCGAGCCGACCACGCCCTGGCAAGCGAGTCCGTCTGGCGGCAGGCGCTTGCCGATGCGGGATTTGGAGAGGTCGCTGTCTTGCACGCAGACCCGCCTGGCGATGATCACCAGTCGGCACAGGGTGTGATCGTGGCTCGGGGGCCGGTCGACGTCGTCGAGCCGCCAGGCGTATGGGTCGTGGCAGGCGTTGGCTCCAGCGAGGCGGCGGAACTCTCCGTCCAACTGGCGGAACGCAATCAGACGGTCGTGTTGGCAGGCCAGGGCGATGAGGTTTCCGGCGTGCCGCCGGAGCATCCGGTGATCCTCGCGGCGCAGGCCGATCCGGCGTTGCGGGAGACATGGCGATCGCTGCTCGAGGGCCTGCCGTCGGAGTTGCCGTTGCGAGGCGTTGTGCATCTGGCGGCGTTGCACGGGCACGGCGCGTCGGCGAGCGTCGAGGAGCTAGCTGAGGACACAGCACGGGCCGGAGCGAGCGCGCTGGCGCTGACTCAGGCACTCGCGGACACCAACGTGGCACCGTCCAACGGTCTGTGGTTTGTCACCCGGGGCGCCCAGATCCTTGATCGGGAGTGCGCCGGAGAGCTTGCAGGCACGACGCTTTGGGGGATCGGCAAGACAGCCGCACTGGAAGCTGCGCATTTACAGCCGCGGATGATCGATCTCGATCCGCGCGAGACAACGCTGCCGGACGCTCTTCTGGAGGAAATGCTGCATCCCGACAGGGAAACGCACATCGCCTATCGCGCCGGGCAGCGCCAGGCTATGCGTTTGGTGCGTTGGCCCTCAGGCTCGCCGCGCGCGACCATTCCGGAAGAGCCTCAATGGCGGCTCGTGCGGGATCCGGGGGGGCAGCTGGAAGAGCTCAAAGCCGAGCGGTTCGAGCCATCGGTTCCGGGGCCGGGCGAGATTCGGGTGGCAGTGGCGGCGGCTGGCCTGAACTTCCACGATGTGCTGCTCGCCATGGGCGTCTTCGACGAGGACACGCCGCTCGGTGGCGAGATGTGCGGCCGGGTCGTAGCGACGGGTACGGGCGTCACCGGTGTTGGAGTGGGAGACCGGGTCGCGGGATTCGCGCTTGGCGCATTCGGTCCCGAGGCGGCGGCGCTCGAAGAGTTGGTGGCTCCGGCACCTCCGGCGATACGATCAGCGGAACTTGCGACGGTCCCGGTGACGTTCGTGACGGCCGCGCTCGCATTGGAGATGGCAGGGCTGGAGGCCGGACAGCGGGTGCTCGTCCATGCCGCAGCCGGTGGAGTGGGACAGGCGGCAATCCAGCTGGCACGGCTTGCGGGGGCGGAGGTCTTCGCGACCGCAAGCGCAGCGAAGCGGGCGTATCTGAGAGCGCTAGGCGTGGAGCACGTCTTCGACAGCCGGTCGACGACCTTCGCGGAGGAACTGTTGGAAGTCACCGGCGGCCACGGAGTGGACGTCGTACTCAACAGCCTTACCGGGGAAGGCTTCGTCGAGGCGAGCCTGTCCTGTCTCGGTCCCCAGGGGCGGTTCGTAGAGATCGGCAAGCGGAACGTCTGGAGTGCGGAGAGGGTGGCGACCGCGAGGCCGGATGTGGACTATCACGTTCTGGCTCTGGACCAACTGCTCGAGGAAGAGTCGGCTCGGGTTGGCGTGGTGTTGCGGAGCGTGATGGCGCGTCTTTCGACGGGAGAGCTGGAGCCGATTCCCTACACCGCCTGGCCGATAGCCGAAGCCGGCAAGGCGATGGCGTTCATGCAGTCGGGACGCCACGTTGGCAAGCTCGTTCTGACTATGCCGCCATTGGCTCGGGGGCGCTTGCGGGATGACGGGACGTACCTGGTCACAGGCGGTCTCGGAGGGCTCGGTCGGGCGATTGCGGGTTGGCTGGCGGACAGCGGGGCGGGAGCAATCGTGCTGAACGGCCGGCGAGCGCCGGATGCGGACGCCGAGGCCGAAATCGCCGAGTTGCGCAGGCGTGTTGCGGACTTGCGGATTGAGGTGGCGGATGTGACGGACGCGGGTGCCGTGGACGGCATGTTGGCCCGGATCGACCGGGAACTGCCGCCCCTGGCGGGCGTAATCCACAGCGTCGGGTCCCTGTCGGATGCTTCGCTGGTGAACCAGAGCTGGGAGCGGTTCGAGAGGGTGCTCTGGCCCAAGATGCTGGGAGCCTGGCACTTGCACCTCGCCACCGTGCAGCGCGACTTGGATCTGTTCGTGCTGTTCTCGAGCATGACGGGTGTGCTGGGGAACGCAGGTCAGGCGAACCATGCGGCTGCGAACGCGTTTCTCGACCAACTGGCGCGTCACCGGCGCAGCATGGGCCTGGCGGGCCAGTCGATCGCGTGGGGCGCGTGGTCTGGACTGGGAGCGGCGGAAGAGCAGCGCTCTCGGATTGTCGAGCGATTGGCAGCGGCGGGGGTGGGCTGGATCGCCCCGCGGCAGGGCTTGCAGGCGCTGGACCGGCTTGTGCGGCAGGATGTCGCGACCGGGGCGGTCGCGTCGGTGACCGC
>JAPOOH010000138.1 GCA_026713505.1 Chloroflexota bacterium
GCCGGTGACGTCGACCATCTCCAGCCGGTTGAGGAACGGCATCGCGGCGAGGGCGCGGAGCAGACCGGCCTCACATCCTTCGATTCTCATCCTGTCGCCTCCTGTTGCGCGTCCGGCTCCTCCCCGTCCTGCCGCCCGTCGTTTTCGAGGCCTTCGACACCCCTGCGGAACTCCTCCGCCTTCCGGGCGGCTTCCGCGTCCGCATCCGCGATCTGCCGGGCGGGGACGGTATAGGCGGCGGACTCCCTGCGGATGCGCGCTGCAACGGCGGGGGACCCCTCCTCCGGCTTGCGCACCTCCATCGAGAAGGCGGGCATGCGTTCGTTCTCCACGGTGGCGCGGACATAGCAGTGGTGCACCGGCAGAGAGACGATGTCCTCCTCGGAGACCCGGTCCCTGCCGAGCTCGTAGACCAGATGCCTGGCGTCTGAGCCCGCGACCTGGAAGACGGCGAGACAGCCGATGTTGGCGAGGACGGTCTCCCGCATGGTGGGAGAGAGGTCGTGGAGCTTGGCGAGGCTCTGGGTAGCAAGGACGAAGGAGGCGCCGAACTTGCCCAGCTCGCTCAGCATCGACTCGTAGTCGACGCCGGGCATCGACTGCATCTCGTCCACCACCACCAGTGCGCCCCGACGCTCCCTGAGCGCCATGTTCCCCTGCTCCCGGATCACCGCGTCCACGAGATTGAGCAGGGACGCTCCCACGAGTGCGGCCACGTCCCTGCCCACCGTCCCCTGCGATGTGGAGACCAGGAGGATGCCGCCGTCGTGGATGGTGCGGCGCAGGTCGATGGTGGAGCGGCGCTGGCCGAGGATGGCCCTTGCCCGCTTGGAGGAGGCGTAGTAGGAGAGGCGGGTCTGGACGGGGGCGAGGGCCTCGGCCCGGTACTGGCGGTGCCACGAGGAGAAGTCCCTGGCCCACCACTCCAGCAGGTAGGGGTCTGAGACCCGTTTCAGCACATCCTTGCGGAAGGGATCGTCCGACAGCAGCTTCAGGCCGTCGAGGATGGTGTACTGGGTCTCCGCCTCCACCTGCTCGTTCGCCTCGTGAAGGCTCTTGACGATGAACTCCAATATGGACTGCATGCGCGGCCCCCACTGCTCCCAGAGTCCCCGGGCGACGCGCACCACGGAGTCGGCCGTCCGGTCGCGGTCGGCGAAGATCCGGGTGTCCAGCAGATTGATGCCGGGGGAGCGCGCCTCGTCCGACAGATCGATGAGGCGCACCCGGTCGATGAGAGACACGGGGATGTGTTCGAGGATGCCGGCCACGAGGTCGGCGTGAGGGTCGATGACGACGATGGCATCGGGGTCGCGTCCTGCCGCCTTCTCTGCGAGCTTGTGGGTGACCAGATGGTGCATGAGAGTGGACTTCCCCATGCGGGTGCGGGCGACCTAGAGATGGTGCCGTCTGAGCAGGTCGTCGGGGAAGCGGATAGGAGTGCATCTACCCGCGGTGGTCTCGCCCACCAGCGCGCCACCACTCACGCCCCTGGCGGAGGGATTGAGCGTCCGTGCGCCGGAGCGTTCCACCAGAGGCGTCTCATCGCCCGC
>JAPOOH010000139.1 GCA_026713505.1 Chloroflexota bacterium
CACCGGCATCGACATCTCGCCTCGGATGATCGAGGTTGCGCAGGAAAAGGCAGGGGGGCGCGGACTCTCCGACCGGTGCGTCTTCCAGTCCGGGGACATGGCGGGGGTGCAGCTCGCGGAGCGCTTCCCCCTCGTCATCATGCCGTTCCGCTCGTTCCAGAGCATGCTCACGATCGAGGAACAGCGGCAGGCGCTTGCCCGGGTGCGGGAGGGGCTCGCACCCGGTGGCCTCCTCGCGATGGACACGTTCAACCCGGACGTGAACTCCCTCGTCGGAGATAATGCTTCGCTTGCCTACCATCTGAAGGACGTCGAACGCCGGCCTGCCGGGACCATCGTCGTCTGGGGGCAGAATGGCTGGGACCCGGTCACCCAGGTGAACGAAGTCCGGCTCATCATCGAGGAGGTGAGCGACGAGGGCGTCGTGGAGCGCCGGCTCATGCGCGACTTCGAGCAGCGCTACACATTCCGGTACGAGATGGAACACCTCCTGGAACTCTGCGGGTTCGACCTCGAATCCCTCTACGGCGACTTCGACGGCGGGCCCGTCACCGAGGACACGGAAGACCTCGTCTGGGTCGTCAGGGCCATCTAGGAGCACGCCATGGCCGACTACTTCGACCGCATCACGGACAAGCAGGCAGACCTCATCCGGCAGGCGCCGCTCTTCTTCGTTGCCTCCGCGGACCCCGGCCTCGAACCCGGCGGGCACGTCGGGGCGGTGAACGTCTCGCCGAAGGGGGGCGTACCTCTGCACGTGCTGGACGAGCACCGCGTCGCCTACCTGGACTACACCGGCAGCGGCAACGAGACGGCACGCCACTCGGTGGCGGGTGGCCCCATCACCGTCATGGTCTGCTCGTTCGACCGGGAGGACGCCGCGGTCGTGCGGCTGTACGGCCACGCCACTGTGACGCCGCTCGCTGAGTCGCCGCTTGCGGAAGACCTGCTGGCCGAGCGCGCGGAGAACATCGCGCTGCCGGAGCGACAGGCCATCGTGGTCGACGTCGAGAGCACCGCCACGAGCTGCGGGTACGGCGTGCCGGTGATGACGTTCGGCGCGCAGCGCACCGTGCGGGACCGCGGCCGCCGCTACAAGGTCCCGCGCAAGGCGTAGCGCACGGGGAGCGGGGTTTACACCCGGCCCCCGGTAGGCTAGGTTCACGCTGTAATCGGAACGGCGCACCTGCGCGCCGTGGAGCGGGACCACTTGACAGCCCTCCTTGAAGTGAACGGCCTGCGCACGCACTTCTTCACGTCCGCCGGCGTAGTGAAGGCCGTGGACGGCGTTACGTTCGACCTCATGGAAGGCGAAGCGCTCGCCCTCGTCGGAGAGAGCGGTTGCGGCAAGAGCATCACCGCGCTCTCCATCATGCGGCTCATCCCCAGCCCGCCGGGGCGCATCCTGGGCGGCACCATCCGGTTCATGGGCGACGACCTCCTCGCGCAGGACGACAAGGCGATGCGTGACATCCGCGGGAACCGCATCGGCATGGTCTTCCAGGAGCCGATGACCTCACTGAACCCCGTGCTCACGATAGGCCGCCAGCTCTCCGAGGCCGTGCAGCGCCATCTGGGCTACGACGCCGACGCTGCCTCCGCCCGCGCCGCGGAGCTGCTGGAGCTCGTCGGCATACCGGATGCCGGCAACCGGCTCCGCGCCTACCCCCACGAGTTCTCCGGCGGCATGCGCCAGCGCGTCATGATTGCCATGGCGCTCTCCTGCAACCCAAAGTTGCTCATCGCCGACGAGCCCACCACCGCGCTCGACGTGACGATCCAGGCCCAGATCCTGGAGCTCATCAAGAACGTGCAGCGGGAACTGGGCATCGCGGTCATCATCATCACGCACAACCTCGGTGTCGTTGCCCGCTACGTGGACCGCATCAACGTCATGTACGCCGGCCGCGTCGTGGAGCGCGGCACCCTTCACCAGGTGTTCGACGACCCGCGCCACCCCTACACCAAGGGGCTGCTGGCGTCCGTCCCCAGGCTGGACAAGCCCAAGGGCGAACGGCTCATCCCCATCGAGGGGATGCCGCCGGACCTGAGCAACCTTCCACCCGGCTGCGCCTTCCGCGAGCGCTGCGCCTACGCCGTCAACCGCTGCGAGCAGGACACGCCGGAGGTGCGGCACGTGCGCGGCGCCGGGCCGGAGCACCTCGCCGCCTGCTGGGCGGTGGAGACGGAGGGCGCCGCATGACCCAACAGTCCATGGCCTCCGCCGAGTCCCCCCTGGTTGAGCTGTACGGGGTGAAGAAGTACTTCCCCGTCACCTCCGGCATCGTGTTCAAGCGGCGCATCGGAGAGGTCAAGGCCGTGGACGACGTATCGCTCACGATCCAGCGCGGCGAGACGCTCGGCCTGGTGGGCGAGAGCGGCAGCGGCAAGAGCACGCTCGGGCGCTGCATCCTCCAGCTCCACCAGCAGACCGAGGGCGAGGTGAAGTTCGACGGCGTGGAGATGAGCACGCTCGGCGGCGGGGAGCTGCGGACCATGCGCAGGCGCATCAACGCCATCTTCCAGGACCCGTACTCGTCGCTCAGCCCCCGCATGACCGCCGCCGGCATCATCGGCGAGCCGGTGAGCGTCCACGGCCTCGTAGCGAGCAAGGCGGAGATGCGCGACCGGATCCAGGGGCTTCTGGAAACCGTCGGCCTCAACCCCTACATGGCCGACCGCTTCCCTCACGAGTTCTCCGGCGGCCAACGCCAGCGCATCGGCATCGCGCGGGCGATCGCGGCGGAGCCGGAGTTCATCGTGGCCGACGAGCCCGTCTCCGCGCTGGACGTCTCGATCCAGGCGCAGATCATCAACCTCCTGCAGGAGCTGCAGGAGCAGTTCGGGCTCACCTACCTCCTCATCGCGCACGACCTCTCCGTGGTGCGCCACATCTCGGACCGGGTCGCGGTCATGTACCTGGGGCGGCTGATGGAGCTTGCTCCCTGCGACGAACTCTACGAGGACCCGCAGCACCCGTACACGAAGGCGCTGCTCTCCGCGGTGCCCGTGCCGGACCCCACCGTGGAGGAATCGCGCGAGCGCATCGTGCTGCAGGGCGACATCCCCAGCCCGCAGAACCCGCCGTCCGGCTGCGTGTTTCACACGCGGTGCCCCATCGCCATCGACGAATGCCGCGCCGCCGTCCCCACGCTCAAGGAGACGAGCCCCGGCCACTGGGCCGCCTGCATCCGCACCGGCCCCGGCGCCGTCTAGGACAGTTCTCTCTCGTTCCCGCGAAGTGTCGCCAGAGCACTACGGAGTGGCGTCTGCCGCCCGCGACAGAACGCGCATGTTCCGGAATGTCCACCCTCGCTTCGCTCGTGCAGGCGGGACCGTCAGCGGCGCGACGACCGGAGCCGCCACGCCTGCCTGTAACAATCCGCAACATCCAGCAACATCCCTTCCCGCCGCCCGCACAGCGCCAGGTGAGACATTCAGGGACATTCCGGGACATCGCACTCCTGAGCGACCCGGACGGCCGCGCCAGGGCCGAAGCCTCGCGGAGGGAACCATGGTAGGCCGGGAGAGGGCAACCGCGTAAGAGGGGGATGTCGCAGTGCAGCGCCGAACGGACTCAGGCGTCCGGTCTTCCCGAGCGGCGCGCCTCGCGCTCCAGCCGCCGCCGTTCGACGCGTTCCTGTTCCTCCGGCGGGTGGACGTCCTTGAACGCCATGTACAGGCCGATGAGGTAGACGGTCTTGAGCGCGCCCGAGGCGACGAAGGGCGCGCTCGCCGAGACCATCTGCCACAGGAGGGTAGCCAGCGACGGCGTTGCCGCGCCGATGGCCGCCTGGCTCACGTTGGTGATGCTGGCCATCGCCACGCGCTCGTCCCTGTTCACGATCGCCATGGTGTAGGACTGGCGGGGAGGGTTGTCCATCTGCGAGAAGAACGCCCGCACGAACCAGAACAAGACCGCCAGCCAGACCGTCGGGGCGAAGGGGATGGCGATGGTCGCCGCCACCGCCGGGATATGGGTGAAGACCACCGTATTCAGCAGGCCTATCCGGTTCGCCAGCCGCGCGGCGACCCAGAGCGAGACCATGTTCAAGGCCGTCGATCCGGCGAGCAGGTAGCTGACCTCCGCGAGATCGAAGTCGTACTCCAGGCGGAACCAGGCCCCCACCAGGCTGAAGAAGACGAACCGCGTGGCGAAGCTGTCCACCGAGAAGATGGCGGCGAGGGAGAAGATGGTCTTGCGCGACTTGAGCCGCAGCGGGTTCCGCCATCCGCCCCCGCCCACGCCGGAGTCGATAGCCGGTGAGAGCAGGCCGATCATGGCCGCGGATACCACCATAAGAACGGCGTAGACGACGAACATGAGCTTGAACGCCGTGATCTCGCTCACGCCCAGGAGCGGGACCAGCACGGCGGGAGCGGCCGCTCCGATCGTGCCCGTCAACCGCGCGGCCCGTTCGCCGATGCCCGCGAGCGCGAAGAGGTCCGTGCGGTGCTCGGCCGTCGTGGTGTCGGGGAGCGCCGCCTGCTCCAACGGCTGCACTGGCCCTCGCGGTCCGCTGCCGGAGATGGCGAGGCTCCCCACGAAGAACGAGACGAACGCCAGCACCGTGTACTGCTCCGTGAACGCATAGCCAAGCCCGGCAAGCCCCATCATCATGGTGAACCCGATCATCAGCCTGCGCCTGCCCAGGGTGTCGCCGATGAATACGATCAGGGTGGCGAACACAGTGCTGCCTATCGAGCCGATGGTGACCAACAGCCCCATCTGCACGAGGCTGTAGCCCAGCTCGATGAGATAGATCCCGAAGAAGACGGCTATGAGCGATTGGGCGAATGTCCTGAGGTAGCGGGCGCTCACCATCAGCCAGGCGTCCCTGGTCACCCATCCGAGCGGACGCGTCGATGCGGCCATGCTTCCCTATCCCCGCGACACGATTGCGTCGTGGCGCGCGAGTAGGCGCTGGGCGCGCTGCACCACCGGAACGTCGATCATCTTGCCGTCCAGCTGGAACGAGCCTCGCCCGGTCTTCTCCGCCTCTGCGTTTGCTTCGATGATGCGCCTGGCGAGGGCCACCTCCTGCTCGCCGGGGCTGAACGCCTCGTTGAGCACGGGCACGACGCTCGGGTGGATGCACGACGCGCCCTCGAG
>JAPOOH010000140.1 GCA_026713505.1 Chloroflexota bacterium
CGTCCCTGAGTCCGAAGCGGCGCTGCACGACGGGCTCTTCGCCAGATACGAGCAGAGGGAGCCCTGGCTGGGTTACCTGGACAGCAGTATGGCCCCCGCGTTGAAGCTGGACATGGTCCGGTTGGAAGAACCGCCCTATAGCCACGCATGCTGGGCCACGACCAAGGCCTGCGCTTACGACGAGACGACGCTCCTGATCGCCGTGCGCCCGGAACTCCTGATGCGCGCTCCCGAAGTGGCTGAGATGTTGCGGAGGTGGGACCTGAGTGCCGGCCACTACAAAACTATGTCGGTCTGGCGAATCGACAACGACGCCAGCCATGCCGGTACCGCGATCTGGTGGTTGAATAACAACCCAGGTGTATGGCGTCAGTGGGTGACGGACGAGGCCGCCATCGCCATTCAGGAGGCCCTTGACGGCGGGGAGCGCGCGAAGGGCTGGCCTGGCCAATGAGGAGAGTGCCTCTCGCTCATGCCACCGTGTACGGGCCCTGTGGCACATGACGACGGCTCCGGCGGGTTCGGCTGCGCAGGCCGAGGCGGACATCCTGGCGGTCTTCGGTGAACGCGGCATATGCATGACCCTTCCGCGGCGTGAACTCGCCGCCCTGCTCTCCCGCTGGACCGGCCCATTCAGCGCGGAGGAGGTGGTCGCACGGGCACCCGCCCTGGGGCGCGCGACCGTCTACCGCACCCTGAGGCTTTTCGTGGACGCCGGTGTCCTCTGCAAGACCGTCCTTCCGGACGGCCCGGCGCGCTACTCGGTGGGCGAGACACCTCGCCAGTACCACCTCGTCTGCATCTCCTGCGGACGCGTCGGGGCATTCCGGCACCCCTCCGTCGAACGCATACTCCGTGATGTGGCCAGGCAGGTCGGCGAGGTCGTCGGGCACCGGCTCGAGCTCTACCACCACTGCCGGGCATGCACACAGGGTGGCCGCGGGAGTGTGCGCTCCCGTGTGCACGGCACCGTCTCCGACGCTCACTGATCGCGTCAGGAGCCCAACTCGGCCGCACCGCCACGGAGAGCCGCGCGGGCGCAGCCCGCGTTATGGCGCTGGCCCAGCTTTCTCCTCTCCGGCAGCGGCGGCTATGGCTTTCGCCTCGTCTTCGGAACTGCCCTGCAGCCGAGCCTGCGTGTAAGCCCTCTCATACGCCCTCGCGTACTCGATGGCGTTGTCGTGGTTCCTGCCCGCGAACTCGCCGTCCGCGTGGGCGGCGGAGTAGACGCGCGCCCGCTCCTGGTTCCAGGCATCCTCGAAACGCTTCTCGTAGTACGTGAGGTGGTAGCGCCAGGCGTAACGGTACGACTCGGGCCACTCGTATCCGAGTTCCAGCGCGCGGTGCAGGCCCAGGAAGTAGGCGTTCGCTTCTTCGTAGGCCTCCTGGTCCGGGAAGCCCAGTTCGACCTTCGCGGTGGCGAACACCTGGGCGTATATGTGCGCTTCCCGGTACGGGTCCTCCCACCGCTGCGTGACCGCCCGGCTGTGCGCGTCCACGTACGCCGTGGCGAACGCAGCAGTCCAACTCGGGATCTGGCTCTCCTCGATGTCGCCCCGGTCTTCCCATCGTTTCGCGTCCACGTAGCCGTGACGGTAGGCGATGGCATACAGGAGGCGCTGCCGTGTTGCCCCATGGCCGCCATACGGACGCGAGCGCTCATAGCCCTCCACGAAGATGTTGGACAGTTCCACGCCCTCCTCATCGGAGTACTCGTCGTCGATGAGATACCCCGCGAAGACGGAGGCGTACGCGTGCGCGCCCACGCGGCTGGCGTCGGTGTGGGCGAACGCCTCCGCATAGTCTGTGGCGAACGTCGTCGCGGAAGCGTCCTCGGAGAACGGCCAGCGCTCCGCGTTCTGCCGCGCGGCCTCGCTTGCATGGCCAAGGGCCGAAGCGACAGGGACCGAGTCTCCGACCGCCTCCGCGAAGGCAGCCGCGTAGTCCGTCGTGAAGTTCGGACTGTCCTCCGGGACGTGGACATCGATGCCGGTGCCCACGTAGAAGTGGTAGAGGTACCCGGCGGCGTAGTCCTGCGCGTCGTCGTCCGGCAGACCCAGGGCCTTCGCAGCCGCGAAGGCTCCCGCGAAGATATCCACGTTCTCCCCGGTCAGGTCCTCATCGGCGGCGTACGCGACCCCTTGCTCGTACCCCTCCGGAAGCGGCGTGGGTGTCGCGGTTGGCACTGGGGTCGGCGTAGCCGGGTCAGGGGCCGGTGTCACGGTCGGTTCAGGCGTGGCCGTTGCCGTTGGTACAGGCGCAAGTGTGGGCGTGGCAGTCGGCACGGGTTTGGCCGTAGGCGTCGCCGTTGGCACCGGAGTCGAGATTGCCGTGGGTGTGGAGGCGGGAGTCGCCGTTGGCGTAGAAGTAGGTGTTGCCATTGGCGGGCTTGGGGGCGGTGTCGGGTCGCCCCTGGTGTCGTTGCAGCCGCTCAACAGAAGCGTCGCGGATACGGCCACTACGCAAAACAGACCTGCACGTCGTTGCATCGTCACCTGTTTCCTCAGTGAGTGTTCCCCCATCCATCGTCTCCGCTCCCAAACCTCACGTACCAGTCTACTTGGTACCCAAAAGGCATGAGAACTACACGCACAAATCAGGCAAAGAGTACACACTGTATACATACTTGGGATATTGCTGCAATCGTTAGAGATTTGCTTCGATGAAGGATGCACACTTCACATCGGTGAATGGAATCGGTGGCGCAGCCGAGAACCGCTGCGCCACCGCTCTCACACGGCCTCTAAGAGCCAAGAGTCTCGTGAGAGATTCCTTCAGGACCTAGCCGTTAGGGACCAGCCGTTCTGCGATGACCGACAGCATGTCCGGGGTCAGCACGCAGGCAAGTTGACACGGTGCCGTGGCGCTTGGTAGTCAATTCTCATGACCTCCGCCTCGGATAGCCGCCCGTTCGATCAGCCCGCCGTCTTCTCACCCGACGGAAAGCTCCGGTATGCACTCGTACGCCACTGGGGCAAGGGTGAGGGTGAGCACGAGACCGTGAACTTCATCATGTGCAACCCTTCCACCGCCGACGATGTGGACAACGATCCGACCATTCGGCGCTGCGTGGACTTCGCACAGCGCTGGGAGTATCACAGGCTCATCGTCACCAACGTCA
>JAPOOH010000549.1 GCA_026713505.1 Chloroflexota bacterium
CGCTTCGCAAGGAATCGGGTAAAGATATCTGGTTATTCGGCGGAGGGTCCCTCTTTCGCTCACTCGCCCAGGAAGGACTCGTTGACACGGTGGAAGTCGCGATTGTACGGCGAAGAAATGTTTGTGACGCCTGCGAAGAAATGTTTGTGACAGATTTCGACGCCTTGAGTGTACGGCGTCAGACGCTTTGAGAAAATCGCCGTCACGCTTTGAGAAACCCACACCTCAACATGTCTTGGCTGGTCCTCGGTGAGATCGCACTCCTGGTGAAGTTGATCCAGTGGCCGTTGTCCAGACGAAGCGGGTAGCGAGGCGATACAGGGCGGGGAGCACCGCGCTACCGTATCCTGATGTACTGATCGGCCCATTCAAGTTGGCCTACAACACGACACTCGAATGCGGACTGGCTTGGAGTACTACTCCGGCTATGACGCCAGTACTGGGTTACGCTTAACGCTTCAATGACGCCGCATGAGTTCATCTCAAAGTGGCGAGCCTCCAAGTTGAAGGAGCGTTCGGCATCGCAGGAGCACTTTATCGACCTGTGCCGGTTGCTCGGCGAGCCGACGCCGGCCGAAGCTGACCCATCCGGTGAGGCATACTGCTTCGAGCGGGGGGCGCGCAAGGACACGGGCGGAGATGGCTGGGCCGATGTCTGGAAGCGCCATCACTTCGCCTGGGAGTATAAGGCCAAGCACGCGAACCTGGACGCTGCGTTCGGCCAGCTCCGGCTCTATGCGCTGGCGCTGGAGAATCCTCCGCTTTTGGTCGTCTCCGACATGCTGCGGTTTCGCATCCGCACCAACTGGACAAATAGCGTTAGCAAGACCTACACGATCGAATTGGACGATCTGGCGGACGCGGCGGGCCGCGAAAAGCTCAAGTGGGCCTTCTCGGACCCCGAACGGCTGCGACCGGGCGAGACGAGGCAATCACTTACCGAGCAGGCGGCGGAGTCTTTCGCGACGGTGGCGCAGGCGCTGCGGCAGCGCGGTCACGATCCGCAAGCCGTCGCACGCTTCGTGAACCGGCTAGTCTTCTGTATGTTCGCCGACGATGTCGACCTGCTGCCCGGCCACATGTTCACGCGGATGCTTGAGCAGGCGCGGCGCACGCCAGCGCACTTCGTCGACTTGGCCGGTGATCTGTTCCAGGTGATGGCGTCAGGCGGCCGAATCGGCTTCGAGACGGTTGACTGGTTCAACGGCGGCCTGTTTGACGACGCCACGGCGCTGCCACTGGAAAAGGCTGACATCGACACGGTGCTGGCAGCGTCAAACCTCGACTGGTCAGAGATCGACCCTTCCATACTCGGCACGCTGTTCGAGCGGGGCCTCGATCCAGACAAGCGCGCCCAGCTTGGCGCGCACTACACCGACCGGGACAAGATCATGCTGATCGTCGAGCCCGTGGTCATCCGCCCATGGCTCTCCGAGTGGAAGGCGGAGAAGGCCCGGATTGCCGCCGAACTGGAGCGCGCGGACTCGGCCAAGTCACGGGGCGCGCGCACAAAGCGCCGGAACGAAGCCAAACGGCAGTACCGGGAATTCCTCAACCGTCTGCGGGCGTTCACCGTGCTAGATCCGGCGTGCGGCTCGGGCAACTTCCTCTATCTCGCTCTTCAGGCGCTCAAGGACCTGGAGCACCGAGTACAGGTCGAGGCGGAGGTGTTGGGCTTCGAACGTGCGTTCCCGGAGATTGGCCCAGCCAATGTCAAGGGTATCGAGATCAACCCCTACGCGGCCGAGTTGGCCCGCGTCTCGGTCTGGATCGGGGAAATCCAGTGGATGCGGCGTAACGGATTCTCGGAGGCGCGCGACCCGATTCTGAAGCCGCTCGACACCATCGAGTGCCGTGACGCGATCCTGACGCCGGACAGTATCGAACCTGACTGGCTGCAAGCGGATGTCGTGATCGGCAACCCGCCGTTTCTAGGAAACAGAAAGCTCCGTAGGGAGTTGGGATCCGAATACGTGGATTCACTCCAGAGCGCCTATGCCGGGTCCGTCCGCGGAATCCCAGACCTCGTGTGCTACTGGTTTGCCAAGGCCGGACGACTCGCCCAAGCGAAGCAGATTGTACGAGCGGGGCTGGTGGCTACGAACTCGATCCGTGGAGGCACGAATCGCCGCGTACTAGACCGGATTCTCGAAGACTCAACAATATTTGATGCGTGGGATGA
>JAPOOH010000141.1 GCA_026713505.1 Chloroflexota bacterium
CCGCCGCACCTGACGAAGAAGTGGAAGCGGGAGGTGGAGCAGACGGGGCCCGGCGCGCGCGCCGCCATAGTCACGTCCATCACCGACCTGGAGCGGCTGCGCTTCTCCACCGGCTCGGGGCCGCTGTTCGCCGTGATGAGCCGTGAGAGGGCGAAGCTCTCCTACCGCTGGAAGGCCGCCGTCACGTACAGGTGGGCGTCGTCGAAGGGGAGGCTCATCAGGATGGAGAAGACTGGGGAGCCGTTCCGCGTGCCCTGCTGCCCCGACTGCACGGCGCAGGTCACGGACAAGGACGGCGTGCCCCTCACCGACGCCGCACTGAACCGCCGGAAGCGCAAGTGCGCCGAGTGCGGATCACCCCTCTGGCAGGCCGACAGGTCGGGCCCGGCCCGCTACCCGCTCGCCGACTACGTGAAGCACCGGATGAAGGGCTTCTTCGACCTGCTCATCGGGGACGAGGTCCACGAGTTCAAGGGGCGCGGTTCGGCCCAGGGCATCGCTGCGGGCATCCTCGCCGACGCCTGCGGCAAGTCCCTGAGCCTGACCGGAACCCTCCTCGGCGGCTACGCCTCGACCATCTTCCATCTCCTCTACCGGTTCTCGCCGGAGATCAGGACGGAGTTCGGGCGCTCCGAAGAGGGCCGGTGGATCAAGCGGTACGGGTTCGAGGAGCACAGCGTCGGCAAGGACGACGAAGGCGCGCTGGAGGACGGGCGCAACAGCCGAAGGAAGAAGTTCCGCAAGGTGGTGCGGGAGAGGCCGGGGCTGGTGCCCTCTGCGCTGTTCCACATCATCCACAACACCGTCTTCCTCAGACTGGCGGATGTTGCTTCGGGGCTACCCGACTACGACGAGCAGATACTCCTGTCCTCAATGGACGCCGAGAAAGACTCCACGGGCTACTCCCAGCGCAGCGGCTACGACAGGGTGTTCGAGGAGCTGAAGAAGGAGCTGGCTGCCGCGCTCAAGAAGGGTTCCAAGCGGCTGCTCGCCACGTACCTGCAAACCCTGTTGGCCTACCCCGACGGGTGCACGAAGGGGGAGACGGTCCTCGACCCCCGGACCGACGACATCCTCGTGCAGATGCCGCCGCTGTCCGAGGAGAAGATGTACCCGAAGGAGAGGGCGCTGGTCGACCTCGTGGCCGCCGAGCGGCTGGTGGGACGCAGGGTGCTGGTCTACGTCACCCACACGGGGACCAGGGACATCACCGGGCGGATGGACGACATCCTGACCCGGCACGGGTTCCGCGTGGCGGTGATGAAGGCCGACGCGGTGGCCCCGGACAGGCGGGAGGCGTGGGTGGCCGACAGGGTGAAGCAGGGACTGGACGTACTGATATGCCACCCCCGGCTGGTGCAGACGGGCCTCGACCTCATCGACTTCCCGACCATCTGCTGGTACGAGACCGACTACTCGGTCTACGTGATGCGGCAGGCGTCGCGGCGCTCGTGGCGCATCGGGCAGACGAGGCCGGTCAAGGTCGTGTTCATGTCCTACCGGAACACGCTCCAGGCCGACGCCCTGAAGCTGGTGGCGAAGAAGCTGCAAAGCTCCCTCGCCGTCGAGGGCG
>JAPOOH010000142.1 GCA_026713505.1 Chloroflexota bacterium
CTTAACGCCCTCGGGAACGGGCGCGCCGAAGATTTCCAGCGTCTTGTTTTTTGGCGTGGCGGTGAAGGCGAAGTAGCTGGCATTCGTCAGCAGCTTCCTGCTCTCCATAATCTGGTTGATCTTGTCCTCGGTCGTCTCGTACTCGTCCTCTGCGCCGGCTTCTCCAAGCGCCGTGGACATTGATGCCGACGTCCGCCCACCTTGGCTCGAATGCGCCTCGTCGATGATGATGGCGAACGTGCGCCCCCGGTGCTCGTTGCCGATGGCGTCCACGATGAATGGGAACTTCTGGACGGTGGTGATGACGATTCGCTTGCCTTCCTGGAGTAGCGTCCGCAGGTGGGCGGAGGTCTGGGCGTGTCCTACCGTGGAGCCGACCTGGGCGAACTGCCTGATGGTGTCGCGGATCTGTTTGTCCAGCACCGTCCGGTCCGTCACGACGATCACGGAATCGAAGACCGCCTTGTCCTCCCGTTCCAGTCCTATCAGTTGGTGGGCCAGCCACGCGATCGAGTTGGACTTGCCGCTGCCCGCCGAGTGCTGGATCAGGTATCGGGGACCAGCTCCCCTGTCGGAGGCGTCGGCCAGCAGCCTGCGCACCACGTCCAACTGGTGATACCGGGGCCAAATCTGGTCCCGCTTCCTGCGGCCCGTCGTGTCGTCTTTGGCTTCCACGATCTGGGCGTAGTTCTCGATGATGTCGGTCAGTCCGTCGCGCGTGAGTACCTGCTTCCACAGGTAGTCGGTCTTCAGGCCGTTGAGGTTCGGAGGGTTGCCTGCGCCGTCGTTCCACCCCTTGTTGAAGGGCAGGAACCACGACGACTTGCCGGTGAGGTGCGTGCAGAACCTCACCTCGTGATCGTCGACCGCGAAGTGGACGAGGCAGCGCCCCAGCTCGAAGAGCCGCTCCCTGGGATTGCGGTCCCGCTTGTACTGCTCGACGGCATCTTCAACCGTCTGCTTCGTCAGGCTGTTCTTCAGCTCAAAGGTGGCGACGGGCAGGCCGTTGACGAACAGGCACACGTCCAGGGCGAGCTGCGCGTTGTCGTTGCTGTACCGCAGCTGCCTCGTGACGCTGAATCGGTTCTGCCCATACAGGGTCGCCGCCTTCGCATTCCCCGGCGACGGCGTGCCGTACATCAGATCCACCTGGTGGGCGCCGTGCTTCACGCCCTTCCGCAGCACGTCGATGGTCCCCCGCTTGGAGACCTCCCCCTGCAACCGCGCCAGAAACTTGCGCCGGGTGGGGCTGTCTCGCCGGAGGTCCAGCGACTCCGCGGCTACAGTCTGCGTGGCATCGAGGAATGCGGCGAGCTTGACCAGGTCGACACAGTATTCCCGGTCATAGTCGTGCGGATCGCCGCACACCCAGCCGAAGCCGTATGTGGGTGGCCGCTCTTCCAGCGCACCGTCTGGCGGCAGGTCGCAGGGCACTCCCGTCAACGCCTCGCAGATGAGGCGTTCCAGCCCCTTCTCGCTAGTGTCTGTGGTCACGCTACGCTCCATCCATCATCGAATGGGAACCTCCCGCACCC
>JAPOOH010000143.1 GCA_026713505.1 Chloroflexota bacterium
CGGAGAGCACGTCGAGATCGTGTTGCGCGAGACGCCCTTCTACCCCGAGGGCGGCGGACAGGTCGGCGACATAGGCCTCATCAGGTTGTCGGACGGCGCCGTGCGGGTGAGCGACACGCAGAAGCCGCTGGGCGAACTCATCGTCCATACGGCGGAGGTCGTCGAAGGGGGGATCGCTGTCGGTGACGCCGCGCACGCGTCGGTCGACGCGGAGCGAAGGCTGGACGTGGCGCGGAACCACACGGCGACGCACCTGCTGCACGCGGCGCTGCGGGACGTGCTCGGCTCACACGTGCGGCAGGCAGGCTCGCTGGTAGCGCCGGACCGGTTGCGGTTCGACTTCACGCACGTGTCGGCAGTGAGCCGCGACGAGCTGGGTGAGATTGAGCGCCGCATCAACGAGTCGGTGCGCGGCGACCTGGCGCTGGTGAAGGGCGAACGCTCCTACCGCGAGGCGACGGCCAGCGGCGCGCTCGCGTTCTTCGGCGAGCGATACGGCGACCGTGTGCGCACGGTGCAGATAGGCGAAGCGGAGCCAGTGAGTTTCGAGGTGTGCGGCGGCACGCACCTGGAGCGCACCGGGCAGATAGGCCTCTTCCACGTGGTGGGCGAGAGCAGCGTGGGCACCGGCGTGCGCCGCATCGAGGCGGTGACGGGCCGTGGCGGCGAGGAGTGGGTCGGCCAGCGTCTGCGGCAGCTCGACGAGGCCGCCGCGCTGCTGCGTGCGGCGCCCGCTGAACTGCCGCAGCGCATCGAAGGCCTGCTTGCGCAGGCCGAGGAGGCGCGGCGCTCGCTGCGGGCGGGGCAGCGCGAGGCATCGCGCCAGGAAGCGGACTCGCTGCTGGAGGAGGCGCGCGACGTAGGCGGCGTGCAGGTGCTCGCCGTGCAGAGCGACGCGCCGGACGCACAGGCGCTGCGCGAGATGGGCGACCGCCTGCGGGACAAGCTCGGTTCCGGCGTCGTGGTGCTCGGCAGTGTGTTCAACGGACGCCCCGGCCTGCTTGCGATGGTGACGCCGGACCTGGTCGAGCGCGGGTTCGACGCGGGGGCCATCGTCAACGAGGCGGCGCGGGTGATGGGCGGCGGCGGAGGAGGCCAGCCGCGGCTTGCACAGGCCGGGGGCAAGGACGCCTCGCGGCTGGGAGATGCGCTTACGGCGGTGGCGGACATCGTCCAGCGGCAGACGGGCTAGTGCGCGCGCTGGGGCTGGACATCGGGGAGCGGCGCATCGGCGTCGCATCCGGCGACACGGACACCGGCATCGCGGTCCCCACGGGTGTGATCGAGAACTCCACGGATGCTGTTGTCGACGTGCTGCGCGAGGCGCAGGCGCGGGATGCGGCTGTCGTGATCGTGGGGATGCCGTACTCGATGTCCGGGCGCGTGGGGCCGCAGGCGCAGGTCGTACAGGAGTTCGTGTGGCGGTTGGAGGAGGCCGGGCTCGAAGTCGAGACGGTGGACGAGCGGCTGTCGTCCTCCGAGGCTGAGCGAGCACTTGCGGGAGGCCGTGTGCGGGGCCGGGGCCGGCGCAAACCGGAGCGCGGCGCGGTGGACGCGGCGGCGGCGGTCGTCATCCTGCAAGCGTGGCTGGACCGCAGGCGCAGGGACTGATGCACCGCGGAGTCGGCTGCTAGAATGCCCTCCATGCGTATGCGAGGAGACCCCCGAGTTTATGGCGCAGCGGGCGCTTCGGTGCTGGCGGCTGCAGTTACCGCGCGGTACATCGCGAAGTGGCGGCAACGCCGCACGATGCGGCACCGCGGCGGCGGGCGTGAGCTCGGGGGCGGGCGCTGCTTCATCGGTCTCGATCTCTCGGACCCGACGGCGGGACAGCAGCGCCCGTGCGACTATGCGGTGCTCGATACGGAGCTCTTGTGCACGTTCGGGCAGTGGGACTACCGGGAGGACGCCTCGCACATCATCCCGGACCGCGCGATCGGACGCACCTTCACGTTGGCGATAGACGGCCCGCAGGGCCTGGCCGGTTCGCCGGAAGCCAGCATGCGCGAGTCGGAGCGGCGTGTGAACGCACCGGGACGCACGCCCTACACCTTGCCCGCTGACGGTAAGCCGTATTCGGGTCTGATCCAGGGGTCAGTCCGGCTGTTCCACCGGCTGGTCGAGAGTGGGAGCCGGTTCCGCCTGCTGGGGCTGGACGGCACACCCGCGTCCAACGCGACGCTCATCGAGGTTTTTCCGGGGGGCGGATGGAAAGTGGTCTCAAACGGAACGAAGCTTCCGTCGAAGCGCACGCTGGACGGCCGCCGCGCACGCACCGAAGTGCTGAATGCGCTCGGCGTGCAACTGCCCTCCGACGACACACCGACCAACGACCAGCTCGACGCGGCGATGGCGGCCTGGACGGCCTACAAGCTGTGGCTGGGCGAGGCGGTCATCGAGGGCGAAGGGCCGCGCTGGGACATGGAGGCGGGAGGCCGCCGCGAGGGGTACGTCGTGCAGCCCGCGCCTGCGCCTGAGACGGAGGACGTTGCGGCGTAGAAGCGGGGCTGGCTGGCGCCGCGGTGCCCCAACCGCGCACTAGAGCGCGTTGCCCTCTCCTTTGAAGAGACCCTTGCGTGACTGCGTTCAGCGTAGCGCGGCTCTTCCCCCCCCCCCCCCCCGGACGGCGTGGGGGGAACCCCCCACCGCCCCGGCCCCCCCCCCGGGCCGAAGGGCGCC
>JAPOOH010000144.1 GCA_026713505.1 Chloroflexota bacterium
CTCGACTTTCCGTTCGGTCCGCCTGCCGCCGTGAGGGACGCCATGAAGTGGGCAAACTGGCGCCACTACCTCAAGTGGTGCAAGGACGCCGACGATTTGGAGACCTACTGGGAGAGAATCCCTGAAGGGCTCAGAAGAAACAGGCGCGACATCGACACCGAGCGCTGCACAACTTGGCGCCCTTTCCAGCGCTGGCATTACTTCTACCGCCAAACGATGGCTGGCGCACGCGACGTGCTTTTCCCGATGGCTCCTTTGGAGCTTGGGTCAGTCTCCATCCTCCCATTTGACGTCTTGTCAGGTCAAGATGGGACTACCGTAGGTGAGTGCGTTGAGCAAGACTGCGGCCTGAGCGTTGCCATGGAGGGGTTTCCAGGCTATACGCTGAGGACGCGCGGGCTCCCTGACAAGGGTTACAAGAAGTCGAAGAGCAGGCCGTCCGGTGATGAGGTAAAGCGCAATCACATCGTAGAGTCCCTGCGTGACCACGGGATGCCTATTTCAGATGAGGACGCATCACGCGCTGTGCAGAACGTCGAAGGCGATGCAGTCGATGCACTTGTTCTCCTGGATGCGGCGAAGAGAGCGAGCGGCCGCAACCTTGAAGATTGGCGTGATCGGGTCGGGCCCAACGCCGACATCGAAGGCTGGTTCTTCGACTAATCCATACGGTCCTCGGTCCTCTGCAAGGCATCGTTGACGTGGTGAACATCGGCCAAACTTCGCTTCGATAAATGGACCCCACCGTTCCTGCGGGCACGGTGGGCAAAATGAACAATGGGCCAGCCTGACGGGCTGGCCCATTCTTTTTTTGTGGCAAAGGGGTGGCCAGTGAGTGTGACGGCAGTCTTCGTGGACGGGGCCTATCTCGAAAAGGTCCTTCTGTACGACCATGACAAGGCTCCAATTGATTTTGGACGCCTTGTCGCCGCTATGGTCGAAGGCGGTGAGTTGCTCCGTGCCTACTACTACCACTGCCTTCCGTACCAGAGCAATCCACCAACCAACGAGGAGAGAGCACGATACGCAGCCCGACATCGTTTCTTTACGGCGCTCCGCCACATTCCGAGATTCGAGGTTCGGTTAGGCAAACTCGTCCGCAGGGGGATGGACAGAGACGGCAAACCGGTGTTCCAGCAAAAGCGTGTCGACCTCATGTTGGGCGTGGACATGGCGCTGCTAGCCGGCAAGCACCGTATAGGGAAGGTGGCCCTGTTGTCTGGGGACAGCGACTTCACACCCGCGGTCGAAGCCGTGAAGAATGAGGGAGTGCTGACGACGCTGTGGCATGGGAGCCTGACTCGGGAGGTCAGGCCCAGCTCCGAATTGCGGCAGGCATGTGATGAACGCCGAGAGCTTACGGCGGAGCTCATCCAGTCGGTTCTCCGGCATTCGTCACGGTAATCGTGAACCTGTGTCCACCCATCGGCAATGTCGCGCTAGCTCTTCCAGACCAGCAGGTGGCTTTGCCACCGGGAGAGCGGGCTCTCCCCCGCCGCCTGGAAATGTTCCCAGGCCTCGACCGCGGTCATGTGCGTCTCTGGACTCCGGGGATTCCGGAACGCATACCTCAACCCGCCGCGTTCTTCCTCGCGGGCGTAGGTCTGAACGTCGCGCTTGAGGTCCGCCCGCCCCATGTCGAAGGGAACCAG
>JAPOOH010000145.1 GCA_026713505.1 Chloroflexota bacterium
CCCGAACGCTCGCGGGGGACACTCCCGCTCCCCCGACAGAGGGGATTCCCCCTCTGCACTCCCGTCATCCCGAAGTCCATAGCATGGCCCTACAAGCTCACCACGATTGGGACGAGAGTCATGCAAGGACTCCTTGTAGGGAGACTTCCGACCCGCGCGCGAACGCAGGCTCCGGACGCACGTATAATCCCCACGACATGACCGACCTCAAGATCTACACGAAGTACGGCGACGAGGGCGAGACCGGGCTCCTCTACGGCGGCCGCATCTCCAAGAGCGATCTCCGCACCGAGGCCTACGGCACCACCGACGAGGCCGTCTCCGCCCTCGGATTGGGCCGCGCGCTCACTGCCGACCCTGACGTTCAGCGCATCGTCAAGCGTCTCCAGCGTGAGCTCTTCACGGTAGGGGCGGAGCTCGCCACTGACCGCGCCGAGTACGCCAACCTCCAACGGCACTTCAGCGTCGTCACCCCGGAGATGACCGCCGCGCTCGAAACCGACATCGACACGCTCAGCGCGCAGGTGGACCTGCCGCGCAGCTTCATCATCCCCGGCGCTTCGCAGCCCTCCGCCGCGCTGGACCTCGCGCGCTCCATCCTCCGCAGAGCGGAACGGCGCGCCGTGCAGATGAACATCGAGGGCATGATCGAGAACCCGGAGTTGCTCCGTTACCTCAACCGCGCATCCGACCTCGTCTTCATGCTCGCCCGTTACGAAGACCGCGCCCTGCCATTCGAACGGCTCACCGGCGACGACACGTGCTGACACTGACCAGGGAGGGAAGGCCATGACCGGAGAACCCATCAACCTGTACGAACTCGAAGCCATCTGCGAGGGAACGCTCCCGCAGAACGAATGGGACTACGTCGCAGGAGGCGCCACCGACGAGATCACCCTCACGCGCACGCGCTCCGTCTTCGACCACATCGCCCTCCGCCCACGCATGCTCGCCGGCATCCCGGACGCGGACCTTTCCGTCTCCGTCCTCGGCCAGCGCATCGCGCTCCCGTTCATGCTCTCCCCGTGCGGGAGCCACAAGCGCGCGCACGAGGAGGGTGAGCTCGCAACGGCCCGGGGCGCCGCAGCCGGCGGGACGGTCCTCGCCGTCAGCGCCAACTGCTCCTACGCACCCGAGGAGATAGCCCGCGCAGCCGACGGCCCCAAGTGGTACCAGACCTACTTCTACCGCGACCGCGAGCAGACCGTGGACCGCGTCCACATGGCGGAGGAGAACGGCTACGACGCCATCTGCGTCACCCTGGACGCCGTCTGGCCGCCCAAGCGGGAGCGCAACATCCGCAACTCCTACCAGCGGATGCCCAGCGCCGGGGACGCCCCCGGCCTCGCCCCGCCCAAGGACCTCACCAAGTTCAACTCCGGCATCAGCTCGCGCAGCCGCGTCGACCCCGGCGCGTCCTGGGACGACGTGGCCTGGCTGCGCTCCATCACCAACCTGCCCATCGTCTTCAAGGGCATCATCACGCGCGAGGACGCCGCTCTCTGCGCCGAGCACGGAGTCGACGCTCTCATCGTCTCCAACCACGGCGGGCGCAACCTCGACACCACCATCCCCACCATCGAGGCCCTGCCTGAGGTGGCGGAAGCCGCGGGGGACGTGGAGGTCTACCTGGACGGCGGCATCCGGCGCGGCACGGACGTCGTGAAGGCCATAGCCCTCGGCGCGAAGGCGGTCATGGTCGGCAGGCCGCTCTTCTGGGGGCTCGCCTACGCCGGGGACCAGGGCGTCGTCCACATGCTGGACATCCTGCGCGACGAGGTGGAGACGACGATGATGATGTGCGGCAAGGCCCGCATCGAGGACATCGGCCGCGACCTCGTTGCCCGCGTCCCCGAGCTCCGCTGACGCCGGCAGAGTGTGGGGAGAGGGTAAGGGCGGCCCCCAAAGGCGTGGCGGGGCACGACGAGATGCGCTATATTTGGCGCGTTAAGGACGAATGCCACCACGAGAGGAGGCGACCTCATGCTTACCGCAGAGCAGAACGAACGACTTACTCGCGTAGGCCCCGGAACGCCGATGGGAGAACTCATGCGGCGCTACTGGCATCCGATCGCCGCGAGCGTCGAGCTCGACGCCGACAACCCCACCAAGGAAGTGCGCCTGCTGGGCGAGGACCTCGTCCTCTACCGCGACGCGAGCGGGACCGTCGGCCTCATTGAACCCTCCTGCGCGCATCGCAAGGCCAATCTCTCCTACGGCATCCCCGAGGAGAAGGGCATCGGCTGCGGCTACCACAGCCGG
>JAPOOH010000146.1 GCA_026713505.1 Chloroflexota bacterium
GCACCGTCCTGAAGAAGGAACTGAAGCGCCTCTCCGCGCAGGTGGAAGAGATAGAGGTCGCCCGCTGGTTCCAGTACGAGAACACGAACGACCTCTACGCGGCGATCGGCTCCGGCCTCGTCACGATAGCGCAGATCGCCGGACGGCTCTCCGCGGCGCAGCAGGCAGCCGAGCGCGACCTGCCGAAGGAGGCGCCGGACAGGCCCGACGCGCCGGTGCTGGGCAGCGTCAGCGTCCTCGGCGTCGGCGACCTCCTCACCCGCATGGGTGAGTGCTGCAACCCCTTGCCGGGCGACGAGATCGAGGGCTTCATCACCCGCACGCGCGGCGTCACCGTCCACAAGGTGAACTGTCCCAACGTCCGCAACGTAACGGAGACGGACCGCATCGTGCCGGTGACCTGGGGGCAGAGCCGCAACGTCTTCCCCGCCCGCATCGTCGTCGAGTGCTTCGACCGCGTGGGCCTGCTCCACGACATCACGGGCGCGACCTCCGCCGAACACGTGAACATCGCCGGTTCCACGACGGAGCCGACGGAAGGCGGGATGGTGGTCATCCACCTGAACACGCAGGTGACGAGCCTGGAGCAACTCTCGCGGCTGTTCATCCGCATCGAGGGTGTGCGCGGCGTGCGCAGCGTGAGCCGCACGGCGCACAAGCCGCCCCGCAAGCCCGCACCGCGCAACGGCCCCGCCGCGAAGAACGGCGCCGGCACACGCAGTGGCGCACCCGCACGCAACGGCGCCGCGGCCCGCAACGGCAAGGCCCCCTCGCGCCGGGGCGCACGCTCCCCGCGCGGCTAGCTCCAGCCTGGCTGGATCCTTCCCCGTCGTTCCTGCGCAGGCAGGAACCTCGCAGCCCTCCTCCCTCGGCCCAACGCCGGAAACGAGCGCTCCTCCGTCACTGGACTGCATACCTGGGGCGACGCGACCGCGTAAGGGGCGCGTTTCACTAGTTGGGATGGAGGAAAACAATGGCATCAATGCTTCCTACGCTGGGGGCAGTGCCCGGAAGCGATACACACCCGGTTGCTTCGGCAGATACGACAGTGTCTCCTCCTCCATGGGCTTCCAAGGTGACCATGCGAGTGTTGCAACAGGGTTCTTCTCTGGGGGAGTCTGTTTGTTGCCACGGCAAAACTCTCCATCTGGACGTGTGAATCCGGGCAACCGTCCCTGATGTGTTGCCTTGTAACGGGGTATGAGCGCAGATTCATAGGCTGAAGTCTCACAATCGTCTTGGGCTGTCGCCCACGAAACCTCCAACCTGTACCCGGCATCTACGGCTGCCTTTGAGGCGGAGTCCAAATGCCTTCCGAGATAAGGAGATAATATATTCTTCAAATGATCTGTAAGCTTATCAGTTAACCGAGACGCCAACCCCTGAGTTGTTTTCCCTGTACGTGCCCTGCCAATATAGATGAGGTCAGGGTCTGCAATACTTTGTTCTATCGTCAGTTTATGCATGTTGAGCGTTTCAGTAGCCTCGTAGGCCATGTTGTTCCTCCTTTTTTGCTGAGCTCCATCTTGGGATCTCTTGCTTTACGTTCTCCTCATTTCCTGCATCATGCGGCACTGGTATTCCATGAAGACGTCATTCTAGTAAGCGAAGCAACTCATGCACTGCCCTTCGCAGTTCCAGCAACAGTCTAACGATTCCTCCACCTGCCCATATGAAGAAGAGAATGGCAAAGAACCAGTAGTGCCAGGACGTCGCTTCCAGCGTATTCGGGTCCATGTGCATAAACAGTGCGAACCAAAAGATCAGAAATATGAGAGTGCTCTTGATGTACTTCTTCATGTTGGCCTCCAAGTGATATTCTTCAGCGTGTCTACGCAGCATTCTCGGCGTCTCCCTCATGCTGCTCCCGTTCCAGCCGTTGCCTCCTGACCTCGTGCAGCCAGTTGTGGTTCTCGTCATCCGTCAGATCGATCACCGGCGGCTCATTCCGCAAGGGGCCGTCTACCGCGCCGCACAGGTCGCAGTAATAGTCAGTAGGTAGCGACCCACTGTCCGCTGATGCCCGGCGGGCCTGCCTCGCTTCGAGGCTCTCGCAGCGCGGGCATGGAGCAGACTTGCGCCAAGGCATGGAGGCCAGCAGATTCTTCGCCTCGGTCAGGGCCGCGATGACCTCGTCCAACTCGCTCGGATGGATCACTATCCCCTTCCTCGTCGGGACCGAGTTCTCACTGGCCGGGTGCAGCCACCACTCCCCGACATGCACACCCCGGACGGCATGACGCCCTCGTGCACGATGGCTCACTCTGAGTTCAAGGTTAGAGATGAGTCCTTCCCGAGGGATGCGTGCGATTATGGTTTCTCGTTGCGGCATGTGCGCTCCTTATGAATGGCTCTGGTTCGCGAGTGTTAGCGGGGTTCCTCTGAGGAAACTGGGCAAAAAGAATGTCATATTATATCAGAATTCGGGGTCGATTTGTCAAGCCCCTCGGCGCACCTCAGGCTGCCTGCATCCGCTTTCGTGGGGACGACGGGAATCATGCGCGACGTAGCCCCCACTCCCCGCGACACCCGCCCCTTTCGCGGTCGCCGCGCGATTGCGTACGCTGGTTACATGACCGTCGTGCGGACATCACCCATAGACCGCGCTTATAGCTCAGGGCGCAGCCATAGATCTGGTCTATGGGTCCGCCCGCAAACTTTGTTTTCATGGTCTTCTTGGTCGCCTTGGTCGCAGGAAGCAGGCCACGGCCTTGGAAACACCCCAGACCAAGGCGACCAAGGTGCCCAGATCGATGGTCCGGTTTACTCGTGGGCTGACGACCAAGGAGGCCAGAATTCAAGGGCGTTGGTCATCTTGGTCGGACCGCCGTTGCCGCAGCCTCTGGATTCCAGCCCTCGCTGGAATGACGATAGCAAGCTACCGCTCCTTGCCGCCGTACCCGGTGAGCCGATCCTCCAGGCGGCGGAGCGTCTCCTGCGTCGTGCGAAGCTCGCGGAGCAGTTCCTCGCGGGAGGGCGGCGTCTCCAGCGCCTTGAGCTCGTCGACCTTCGCCTTGTCCAGGTTGTTGATGACGACCGCGATGAAGAGGTTGGCCACGACAAACGTGCCGCCGACCACGAAGCTGAGGAAGTAGAGCCACGCGAGCCCGTGGTGCTCCATCGCCGCGTACATGATGTCCGTCCAGTCCTCCAGCGTGATGATGCGGAAGAGCGAGAGCAGCGAGATGCCGAGGGTGCGCCAGTGCGTGGGGTCGGCCTCGTGGAAGAGGTGGTAGCCGACGATGGCGTAGATGTACACGACGATGCTCATGAGCATCATGATGTTGGCGACGCTGGGGATGGAGCGCACGAGCGCCCCGACGATGA
>JAPOOH010000147.1 GCA_026713505.1 Chloroflexota bacterium
CCGCGGGCGCGGCCCCCGCCGCGACCAGCGCGGCCACACACACTGCAAGAAATGCTCGGGAGCTACCCATCATGATCACGTGGCCGGACCCGATCCGTCCAAGCCGCGCCGCTTGGAGCACGGTGGTGATGCCGCTCACGAGCAGGGCCGCGAACACTCCCCACGCCAGGTAGCTGTCCGACTCTTCCGCGATCCGCACCACGATGACGACGGTCAGCGCCACCGGCGCAAGGATGACCAGCGCGGCCTGCAGCCCTGCGCCAAGGGCTATGGCCGGCGGAGGGTTCTCGTCGGGTTCGTATCGGACGTTCTCATTCACGTCTGCCATACCAGGTATCCACCTCTCCCCGTCGTGAGCTACCTCTGGTTACAGCGCCCGGACAGGAGCAAGGACCGGTTACATCCGGGTGGCCGCAGCCAGGAGTGAGAGTAACGGAATGAAACACGTTGTGACCCATGATATAAGCGTGCGCGGGCAAGGCGCCCCACCCCGTGTGGCGGGAACGGCGTTCCCTGCCTGCGAAAGAACAGCTGAGGCCCCCTAGAACATCCGCCCTGACGGCTCGAACCCCAGGTAGTACTGCCCCGCGCTGTCGTAGTGCTCCAGCCGCCCCTGTATCTGCTGCGTGATCGCGTGGGCGTCCTGGAACTTACGCTGGATCGGGATCGACGCGAAGATCGCGCTCGATCCGAAGACCGAGTACGCCAGGTCGGTGACCTGCGCGCCCTGGCGGATCGCGTGCGTGCTCGCCAGCCGCAGCTCCATGCGGTGCTCCAGCGGCAATTCGTGGTCGTCCAGCGCTTTCTGCCAGAGCTTGGCCGCCTTCTCCTGCAGGAAGGCGTTGGCCGCGCCCCATGTGGCCTCGGCCTGCCCGATGATGCGCTGGATCGCGGGCTGGTCCCGCAGCAGCGTCTGCTCCTGCGGCTTCTTCCGTGTGGCGATCTCGATCGCTGCGTCGAGCGCGGAGCGGGCCACGCCCAGCGCCACCATGCCGAAGCCGGAGCCGAAGAAGAGGCTGCGCGGGATCAGGTAGAGCGGCCCGTCCTCCCGCGGCGCCTTCGCCTCGACGAATACCCGGCTGTCGGGGACGAACACGTCCTTCGCTTCGAAGGAGAAGCTGCCCGTGCCCTTGAGGCCGTTCACCTGCCACGTGTCGATGAACGTGAACTCGCCCTTCGGGATGATGACGTTCATCGCCGTGGGGTCGGCGACGCGCTCCAGGCCAACGGCCCAGGTCGCGTGCCGCGAGCCGCTGCTGAAGTTCCACCGCCCGCTGATCGAATAGCCGCCGTCTACCCGGACGAAGTTGGAGTGCTGGGGCGGGCCGTTGCACAGGATCGCCCGGCTGTCGCTCCATATCTCCTTGGCCAGCGCCTCGGGCATGAGCGATGCCATCGTCCCCAGGATGTTGTTCTGGTTGAAGCACCATGCGGTGCTGGCGTCCGCTGTCGCGACCGCCTGCACGATGGCCAGGTAGTCCAGGTAGTCGATCTCGAGCCCGCCGACGGAGCGCGGGACGAGCAGCCGGAAGAGGCCCTGGTCCACCATCGCGTCGATGACGTCCTGCGGTATCTGCCGGTCGCGCTCTATGGCCTCGCCCGCCTCGGCGATGCGCGCGAGGACCGCCTGAAACTCGGCGCTCTCGACCGTTGGGCTGCTCTCGGTGGTTGTCATCGTCTGCACTCCAGAAGCGCGGGTTGCGCCGGTTGGCTAGAGGTCGAGGCCGAACACGCGGATGGCGTTCTCCGAGTAGATCGCCTCGCGCTGGGCGTCGGTGAGACGCGGCACGGCCTGCACGCTCACGGGCGGCGTGTAGTCGCCCATGCCGAACGGGTAGTCGCTGCCGAGCATCAGCCGCTCGTGGCCGACCGTCTCGACGAGGTAGTTGAGCACGGGCGTGCTGTGCGTCAGCGTGTCGAAGTACAGCTTGTGGAAGTACTCGGACGGCGGGCGGCTGATCTGCGTGTCCACCACGAGGTGCTGCCGCCACGCGTGCTCCCACCGCCCGCGCAGCAGCGGGCACGTGCCGCCCCCGTGGGCGAGCACGAACCGCAGTCCCGGCATCTCCTCCAGCACGCCCCCGAAGATGAGGCAGCCCGCGGCAACGGCGGTGTCGCTCGGGTTGCCGATGATGTTGTTCATGAAGAAGTCGCTGAGACGGTCCTGGCCCAGCACGTTCTGCGGGTGCACGAACGCCGCGACGTCCAGCTCCTCCATCTTGCGGTACAACGGCGCGAACCGCGCCGAATGCAGGTTCTCGCCCTGCACGTTCGTCAGTATCTCCAGTCCCCTGAAGTCGAGCTCCTTGACGCACCGCTCCAACTCCGCTGCTGCGGCCTCCGGCTCCTGCATCGGCAGCGTCGCCAGGCCGATGAACCGGTTCGAGCCCGCTATCGCCTCGGCGGTCTTGTCGTTCATCTGGCGGCAGAGGTCCGGTGCCGAGTTCTGAACGTACGGCGGTGCGGAGACGAGCTCGACGTCGATGCCGCGCTCGTCCATGTCGGTGAGGCGCTGGTCGAGGTCGGACATACTGTCGCGCATGTTCGCCGCAGGCCCGAAGCCGCCGCGCCGGTTCGCGAGCTCCGGAAGCGTCGCCGGTATGTAATGGGCGTGAACGTCTATACGCATAGCGCCGCGTATCCTACCCCAAATCAATCGGATCGTGCGCACCCCGTTGTCACTCC
>JAPOOH010000505.1 GCA_026713505.1 Chloroflexota bacterium
AAATCGTGCTATTGAGAACGATCTTTTTTTGAGTAAGGAGGTTCATGAATCTGGAATAAGACGCTCCCATCACCTTGGTGGCGGCACTAATTCGGGTAATCCATAGCCTGCGTTGATCTCTTTTGAGAAGTCTTCTGCCTATATAGGAAAAATGCAGTGCGCGATGCAATGTTTGAATGGCGTGTCGAAATTTTCTTCTACGATCAAAGTGCTGGCCTTTTGTCTGTTTTAAAATTTTGTTTCTTCTTCTTCGGGCCTTATACCCTCTTTTCACGCGTGCCATGAAATACTCCTGTTATTGCGAATAAGGCAACATTTTTTTTACCCGGGCGACATCGGATTTGTGGACATAATTGGTTTTAATAAGGCCGCTTTTGGCCTTCTTGGGTTTCCCCTCCAGGTTATGACGCATACCCGCATTCTTTCGCTTGTATTTGTTTCCACCGGTCTTGCTAAAACGTTTTGCGGCGGACTTTCTGGTTTTCATCTTGGGCATTAAAACTCCTGCTTGCCTAAGTATATAGCAAAGGGGAAGGATTATTCCAAGACTTTTTTAATCCGGATTGACATTTTTTTCGATTTTGAGGGTTTGTCAAACCTCCTATAAAATCTCCAACCGGAAAATCAAAACCCGCTTAAATTACCACCCTCATCTTTTAAAAGTCACCTTGTTATTCCAGGCCTTGTATCCCGGGGATAATTTTATTGCATATATTGAAAACCTGTGATACATAAAATCACGTAAAAATGAAAACCAATTTTAAAAACCATTCAATCAAAATCCCAGGCCTTTTTTTATTATGGGCAATAGTTGCTTTTTCAGACAAGCTGGAAGCAAATATTTGTGAGGGCAGATCCCCTCAGATTGTGGATGCCATAAGGAAAAGTATTGGGAATCAGACCAGTATGGGGCCCTTCAGAATCAGAGGAGGTCTTTTAGAGGACGGTTTGCCTGATTGCAGGCATATAAAAACGGGGGATTTGGAAAGCATTGAATCCCTAACCGTCAATCTTCCCTTTCACGAAGACGAGAGGTTGGATTACAGGGATTTTGACAACTTGATTTACTTAAAAAAACTGGATATGTCCCAAACCGGCCTTGCGGGAGAAATCCCCATCAGCGCGTTGGCGAGACTGTCCAATCTGCAGGAATTGAACCTTAGTCAAAACAACTTAACCGGGGGAATCCCCGCCGGTTTGGGAATGTTCTCAGATCTAAGATATCTTTACCTTAACAACAATAATCTTACCGGAGAGATCCCTGAAAAATTGACGGGACTGCTTAACTTACGCAAATTGATTCTACATGACAATCAACTAAGCGGCGGTATTCCGACCAATATGGCAGATCTGTTTAATTTACTGGAACTGGATTTACACGACAATCAATTCGATAACAATCTGGAATCCGTCAAATGGCCTTACCGCCTTCTCGATATCGATCTTAAAAATAATAATTTCACAGGAAATATCCCGGCGGCACTGGGGGAAATCACGTCACTGCAGGAAATCGATTTACGAAATAATGAATTCTCGGGAGAGATCCCTGAGAGTTTGAGTAAACTCTCCTCCCTGCAGAAACTGGATTTCGGTAATAATAAATTAACCGGAACGATTTCCTGGCAACTAGGCAAACTCTCTAAATTAAAACAACTCTGTCTTGACAACAATAAACTGGAAGGGGATTTGCCGGAAAGCTTGGGCAATCTTTTAAAACTACAAAAACTCCATCTGCAAGTGAATTATTTTAACAGTATTCCAGGGGGGTTCAACAAGCTTGTCAATCTACGCGAACTATTACTGGGCCATAATCGCATCAAGGGGAATATTCCCCCTGCTCTTTTGACTCTACCCAAGTTAAAAAAACTTCAATTAAATCATAATAAGTTTAAAGGAAACATCTCGGCAATAGAGCAGAGAGAAGAAGGATTGGGTTTACAAGAACTACTTTTGCAAAACAACAAATTAAAAGGAAATATCCCCTCGGGATTAAATGTTTTTTTTGATCTGCGAAAACTTATTCTCAGCAATAACAGGTTTTCAGGAGAAATCCCCGAAGAATTGGGAGATCTTTATGAATTGAAAGTTCTAAATCTCAGCTATAACAAACTAGGAGGCAGTATTCCCGCTTCCTTGGGAGATTTGCGCAATTTAGAAGAAATGGACTTAAGTAATAACAAGTTAAAAGGAAGAATCCCGTCAGAGTTTGGGCAACTTAAAAAATTGCAACTACTTACGCTTAGTAATAATAGATTATCTGGAGCAATTCCCGCCGAACTGGGAGACCTCCCGGACCTCAGAAGAA
>JAPOOH010000148.1 GCA_026713505.1 Chloroflexota bacterium
CCCCGCGTGCACGGCGGTGGTCGCGTGCCCCACCTGCTTCGCGTGGCCGGGGTACATCTGCTTGATGGAGATGACGTTCAGGAAGCGCCCGCCGCCTGCCTCGTGCGACCACGCGCCGACAACGCCGGGCACGCCCGCGCGCTCCAGCTCGTTCCAGAGCATCGCGGCGCGCAGGGGGCTGCGGAAATAGGTGTTGTCGTTCGGGGGCTTGCCCGGCAGGCAGCCCATCACGATGGGGTCGTTGCGCCAGTTGACGGACTTCACGTTGATGATGGGCATGTCGCGCTCGCCGCTGGCGTAGTAGCCCGTCCACTCGCCGAACGGCCCCTCCTGGTGGAATTGGTCCGGCGGGATCTCGCCCTCGATGACGATCTCGGAGGTCGCGGGGACGGGCAGGCCGGTGAGCGGGGCAGCGACGACGTCCAGCGGCTCGTTGCGGATGCCGCCCGCGACCGCGAACTCGTCCTCGCCGTAGTCGACCTCCAGCCCGCCGAGCAGCAGCAGCAGCGGGTCCTGGCCGAACGACACGGCGACCGGGCACGCCTCGCCCTTCGCCCAGTACTTCTCGCGGATCATGCGCCCGTGCTTGCCAGGCGAGATCATGATGCCGAGCGTGTTCTTGTCGTGCACCTGCACGCGGTAGGTGCCGGCATTCACCCAGCCGGTGTCCGGGTCGCGCATGATGACGATGTTGCCGGTGCCCAGGAAGTTGCCGCCGTCCTCGGCGTGCCAGAACGGGGCGGGGAACTGCGTGACGTCGACCTCGGCGTCGACCTGGCGGTTGTCGAGCACGGGCCCGTCCTCGACCTGCCTGGGCGCGATGGGCGTGAACTCCTTGAGGCGGTCGCGCCACGTTCGGACGAACTCCTGGCGGGTGAGGTGGGTGGGGAGGTCCAGGCTCAGGCAGATGCGCGGGAGCGACGTGAGAACGTTCGAGAGGAGCCGGTAGCTCTCCGGGTGGCCCTTGATCTTCTCGAAGAGCAGGGCAGGGTTCTCCATGTCCCACTGGTAGAGGTCCGTAAGGCCGCCGATCTCGAGGTTCGGGTCGGCGCCCTCGATGCGGGTCAGCTCGCCGATCTCCTCGATGCGCCCGATCCACTCACGCAGGTCCTGCACTGGCATGTCGCCCTCCTTGTGTCCCGCGATTCTACCCGAACAGGGAACATCGTTGGACAGGAGGGGAGTGCGCGGCAGGATGGGGCGGCGCAGAGGGCGGAGGCGCTTACACCTTGGGGCAGGCGACCCAGTGCCCTGGGCGGAGTTCTCGCAGCTCCGGCACGTCCACGGAGCAGTCTTCCTGCGCTATGGGACAGCGCGGGTGGAAGACGCACCCGCTGGGCGGGTTCAGTGGGCTCGGGACCTCGCCGATGATGATCTGCCGCGGGCGAGCCGCCTCAACGACCGGGTCGGGCACCGGCACGGCGGAGAGGAGTGCCTGGGTGTAGGGGTGCAGCGGGTTGGCGTAGATGTCGTCGCGCGGGGCGATCTCCACGATCTTGCCGAGGTACATCACGGCGATGCGGTCGGCGACGTGCCTGACGACGGCGAGGTCGTGGGCGATGAAGAGGTAGGTGAGACCGAGCCGGTCCTGGAGGTCCTTGAGCAGGTTGATGATCTGCGCCTGGATGGAGACGTCGAGTGCGGAGACGGCCTCGTCGCAGACGATCAAGGCGGGGTCGACGGCGAGGGCGCGTCCGATGCCGATGCGCTGCCGCTGGCCTCCGCTGAATTCGTGGGGGTAGCGGGAGGCCATGCTCGGGTCGAGGCCGACGAGGGAGAGTATCTCGGCGACGCGCTCGCGCGACTGCTTGGGATCGGACGCCAGGCGGTGGATCTTCAGGGGCTCCCCGATGATCTGTCCCGCGGTCATGCGGGGGTTGAGCGAGCTGTACGGGTCCTGGAAGACCATCTGCATCTGCTTGCGCAGTTCCCGCATGCGGCCGCCGCGGATATCGGTCAGGCTCTCGCCCCGGAAGTGCATCTGGCCGGACGTGGGGTTGTAGAACCTGAGCACGCAGCGCCCCAGGGTGGTCTTGCCGCAGCCCGACTCGCCCACGAGGCCGAGGGTCTCGCCGGGCTGGATGGAGAACGTGACGCCGTCCACGGCCTTCACGGTGCCGACGGTCTTCCTGAAGACGACTCCGGTTGTGACCGGGAAGTGCATCCGCAGGTCGTTGACCTCCAGTATGGGGCCCGCGGACCCGTTGGAGGCCGTGGTGCCGGGAGGATTGGTCACTTCAGTCATGCCTGGCCTGCCTTCGCCCCGGCGCCGAGTTGGTCCGCTATGAAGCAGGCCGCGTAATGGTTATCGACGGTCTGCATGAGTTCCGGCACCGCCTCCAGGCACTGCTCCTGTGCGTACGGGCACCGTGGCTGGAAGGCGCAGCCGGGCGGGAGGTCCACGAGGTTCGGGGGCTGCCCATCGACCTGTACGAGCCGCTCCGTGACGGGGAGGTCGAGGCGCGGAACCGACGACATGAGGCCGAGGGTGTAGGGGTGGCGCGGGTCGCCGTAGACGGCCGTCGCGCTGGAGCGTTCGACGATCTTGCCGGCGTACATGACGTTGACGCGGTCGGCGTAGCGGGCGACGACGCCGAGGTTGTGGGTGATGATGACGAGAGCGCCGCCGCGCTCCTCGGTGAGCCGCTGCATCAGCTCCAGTATCTGCGCCTGCACGGTCACGTCGAGCGCCGTCGTTGGCTCGTCGGCTATGAGCACCGCGGGGTTGCAGCTGAGGGCCATGGCAATCATGACCCGCTGGCGCATGCCGCCGCTGAAGTGGTGCGGGAACTGGGCCAGCCGCCGCTCCGGGTCCGAGATCTCGACGGAGGCGAGGAGCTCGTGCGCCCGCGCGTTGGCGTCGTACTTGCTGAGCCCCAGCTCGGTGATGAGCGGCTCGGTCAGCTGCCTGCCGATGGAGAGGACGGGGTTCAGGGAGGTCATGGGCTCCTGGAAGATCATGCCGATCGCCCGTCCCCGGATGTGCCGCATGCCGTCCAGGCTCAGCTCGAGCAGGTCCTGCCCCTTGTAGAGCACGCGGCCGCTCACGATGCGTCCCGGAGGCGTGGGGATGAGGCGGATCCCGGAGAGCGCCGTGACGCTCTTGCCGCCCCCGCTCTCGCCCACGAGGCCGAGCGTTTCGCCTTCTTCGACCGTGTAGGAGACGCCGTCGACGGCCTTCACCAGGCCGCCCTCAGTGTCGAAGTAGGTCCTCAGGTCTTCTATCTCGAGAACGACACTCATCGCTTGGAGACTACTCCCGGCCTGTGACGGGGCGGGAGGACCGCACCTCGTCCAGGACCCATGCGTATTCTTCCGATCCCACTCGCACGTCAACCACGCGCTCGTCGCGCTCATCCGCCAGCCAGTCCTCCAACTCCTGGAAGCCACCCAGCGCGTCGATGAAGCGCTCCCTCAGGATATCCGCCTCGACGAACTGCCGGTACTCTCCGTCGTCGATGCCGCGCTCGGTGAGGAAGCGGATATACGCCTCGCGGAAGAGCCTGTCGACCTCGCCGCCGGCGGCCGTGTCGCCGCTCGCGCCCGGCTGGAAGCGCTCGCGGAGCTTCGCGTCGAGGTCGCCGTCGGTGACGGCGAGTCCCATCGCAGGCGCCGCTGCGCGCATCAACTCGAGGTCGACGCGCGCGTCGGACATGACGAACGGCGCTCGGCCCAATTCTGATTCCGGGCTGGGGTTGCCGGATATCAGGTCCCGGACGACGATGGCCCTTGCCAACTCTCCCGTTGTCATGACTGTCTGCCCATCGATCCTCACTACCCATTCTCTCGCCGGAGCGACTACCTCTCGGTAGTAGCTCAGTCCCAGCACCAGCCCTACGAGGGCGATGCCCAGGAGCGTCGCTGCCAGCGCGAACACGCCGCGGCGGGCGCCCATCCGGGACGGCCTCGCTCCGCCGCTCGTTGCGAGGCTGTCATTGCCCAACGCCGCCGACCACCTACGTGCCACGCAGCCGGGGATCGAATGCGTCGCGCAGGGCATCTCCCAGGAAGGAGAAGCTGAACACGACGAAAGCCAGGGCCAGTCCGGGGAATACGGACAGCCACGGGGCTGCTTCGAGGGTCCCCCGGGACCCGGCGAAGATCATGTTGCCGCAGGAGGCGTGGGGAGGCGGGACGCCAAGGCCGAGGTAGCTGAGGCTTGCCTCCACGACGATCGCGGTCCCCAGGTATCCCGTCGCCAGCACGAACACCGGGGCGAGAGCGTTCGGCAGGATGTGCCGGAGCATGATCCGGATATGACTCGCCCCGATGGAAAGCGCGGCAAGCACGTACGGCTCTTCCTTGATGGAGAGCGCCGACGAGCGGGCCAACCGGACGACGCGCGGGGCGAAGACGACCGCTATCGCAAAGACCACGTTGTTGAGCGATGCGCCTATCGCGACGACCATGACCATCGCGAGGATGAGTCCGGGGAAGCCGAGCAGCATGTCCACGACCCGCTGGATGACGAGATCCACGACGCCGCCCAGGTATCCCGACGCCACGCCGATCAGCATCCCCACCACCGTAGCTAGGCCGACGGACGCAAAGCCCACGTAGAGCGAGATACGGGCCCCGTAGAGCACCCGAGAGAGGACGTCACGCCCGAAGTTGTCCGCGCCGAACCAGAACTGGCTGGACGGTGCCGCGAGCTTGTTGGGGATGTCCTGGCCCAGCGGGTCGTACGGAGCGATCAGGGGCGCGAGTATCGCCACCGTGATCATCATCATCAGCAGCACGCCGCCGGCGAAACCGAGTGGGTAGTGCCGCGCGAAGAAGGTCACCCGCCGCCGGACGCGGTAGAGGGTCCCGCGCTCCGCGTCTGCAAGCGTCCCCCTGGCGACTCCGGTCTGAATCATGGATTCTCCCCGTGGCCGATCAGCCGTAGCTGATCCGCGGGTCTATCTTGGCGTAGATGATGTCGATGACCACGTTCAGGGTGAGCATCAGGGTCACGAGAAGCATCACGAGGCTCTGGATGACCGGGTAGTCCCGCTCGGTCGCCGCCTGCACGACCCCTTGCCCTATGCCGGGCAACGAGAACACGGTCTCCAGGATGACGGTGCCGGACAGGAGCGTGGCCAGCTGCAGCCCCCCGAGGGTGAGAACAGGGATCATGGCGTTGGGGAGCGCGTGGCGCAGGACGACGGCGCGCTCGCGCAGGCCGCGGCTGCGGGCTGTGCGCACGTAGTCCTGCCTGAGCACCTCGAGCATCGTGGAGCGGGTGACTCTCGTCAGGTACGAGCTATATCCCCAGGCGAGGATCAGCGCCGCCCAGATGATCTTGAGCATGTGCTGGACCGGGTTCTCCCACAGGTCGAGGTAGAAGATGGGGGGCGTCCAGGAGAAGAAGATGAGCATGATCAGGATGAGCATCAGCGCGATCCAGAAGTTCGGAAGCGCGGTGCCCGCCACGGTGACGATGCGCACGAAGTAGTCCGGCATGCGGTTCTGGTACATCGCCGCGATGACGCCGGAGGGGATGGAGATGGCCCACGCGATAAGCGTCGTCCATGCGGCGAGTTCGAGAGTAACGGGCAGCCGCCGGGCGATGATCTCCGAGATGGGTTCGCGGCTCACGATGGAGGCCCCGCCGAACTCGCCGTTGATCATGCTCCAGACCCAGCGGAAGTACTGGATGACGATGTTGTCGTTGAGGCCGAGGCGCTGACGCAGGTCTTCGGCCTGCGCCAGCGCCCTGGGGGTGGTCTGGTCTCCCCCCAATATCACCTGCGTTACATCGCCCGGCAGCACCCTCATGATGGCGAAGATCGCCATCGACGCCAGGAGCAGCGTCGGGAAGTAGAGCAGCACCCGACGGCCGATGTAGCGCCTCATGCTCTAACTACTTGTCAAGCCACACCGTGGCGAAGTCCAGGTAGGACATGATCTGCTCCGGCGGGTGCAGCCGGCCCTTGACCCACGAGCGGTAGGGGATGTGGGCAAGGTTGCCTGCTATCGGCACCCCGTAGTACTGCTCGAGCAGCCAGTATTGTTCGAACTCCTGCCAGATGGCCTTGCGCTCCTCGAAGTCGTTGGTCGCCTTCAAGCGGTCGAAGTAGCCCTTCACGCTCGGGTCCTCGTGCTTGACGATGGCCGCCTTGCTCTCGCTGTACGGGAGGAAGGCCGCTTCGTTCGGCTCCGGCAGATGGCTGGAGATGCCGGCGGCACTCTGCACAGCGCCGTAGTCGAGCGTCTGGCCCGCGGCCGTCCATGCAGGAGCGTCCATCAGCTCGAGGGTCATCGTGACGTTCAGTCCGGCCAGCTGGGCTGCGAGGAACTCACAGCGGTCCGGCCACGCTCCCGTGGACAGACAGTTGTAGGTGACCTCGAACCCGTCGGCGTAGCCCGCCTCTTCCATGAGGCGCATGGCTTCGGCCCGGTCGGCTTCCTTGGTGTCGGGGTTCCAGCCCGGCCACGTGAGTACGTCCGGGTTGGAGAACGGGTTGGAGGGGTTGAGGAGACCGCCGATCAGACCGAACCCACCGGCAACCGCGTCGATGGACTGCTGGCGGTCGATGTAGAGCGAGGCGGCCTTGCGGACACGGACGTCCTGCCACGGGCCCTCCTTGAGGAGGTTCCAGGCGAGGCCGCCGCCGCTGCCGGTGCCGAAGCCGGACGGGACCCTTACGACGAAGAAGTCGTCGCCCAGGTCCTGCAGGTACTGCTCGTACCGCGGCTTCGTCAGGATGTAGCCGAAACCGGGCGAGCCGCCGTCCAGCTGGCCGGTGCGGATCGCTGCGTCCATCACGTCCGGGCTGGTCATGATGGCGAAGTCCATGCCTTCCATGTAGGGGAGGGAGAAGCCGTCTTCGTCAGTCTCCCAGTAGTCCGGGTTGGCGGTGACGTGCATCACGCTGCCCTTGTCATAGCTCTGGAAGACGAACGGGCCGAGACCCATCATGCCGACGTCGAGCGGTGCAACCTCCATGTTGCCCGCCTGGAGTTCCGGCTCCGTGAGGTGGCGCGGGTGCCCGATGGTGAAGTACGGGGTGAAGAGCACGTCCAGGAAGAGCGGGTTGCCCTCCTTGAGCGTTATCTTGAGCGTGTTGGCGTCCACGATGGTTGTGCTGTCGTACTCGCCCATGCGGTTCCCGTACCAGGCTGGCGCGCGCTCGCCTGCGGAGCTCGAGTAGCCCTCGAATACGAGGTCGAGCCAGAACTTGAGGTCCTCGGCGGTCAGCGGATTCCCGTCGTGCCACTGCACGCCTTCGCGCAGGGTGAACGTCCACTCGGTGAAGTCGGCGTTGTTCTCCCAGCTGGTGGCGAGAGCGGGACAGACGGCGTAGACGTCGTCGAGACAGGGACGAACGAGGTTGCCGCTGCCCCAGACCGGCGCGCCCATCTGGTTCAGGTCGTACCAGATGGTGGTTGCCATCATGTCGAAGTTCGCCGGCGGGTCGCGGCGAACGGCGAACTTGCCAGTGCCTCCGGCCCTGTCCGATACGCCCGGGGTGGGCGTAGCGGTCGGCGCCGCCGGCTCGGGCGCCATGGTGGCTCCGGGTTCCGGCGTCGCCGTTGGGGCGGCCGGCGCCGAGGTGGCAGTTGGCGTTGCCGTTGGGTCGTCGCTGGTGCAGGCCACGACTCCGAAAGCCGCAGCCAGAACAAGCAGGACGGCTGCGAGCCTCCAGTTGAGCCGTGCAATCACTGAGCGGTCTGACTTCTGCATGGGTCTCCTCCCTAAACGCGGTTTGGATCAGAGGGCGTACAGAGTTCGGGCGTTGGTGTCCAGTATCTTGTCGACCGAGACGGCCGGCGCCTTGCCACTCTGCTTCAGTACCTTCAGGGCTTCCAACTCGGACGAGGTGTCGTTGTGGCCGTAGTCGGAGCCGATGACGATGTTGTCGTCGCCGACCGTGTCCAGGACCCAGTCCAGGTCGTCGGCGGTCTGGCATGCGACGTACATGTTGTTTTCGCGGAGGACGTCCTGCGCGGGCCAGGGCCGGCCGGCCTTCTTGAAGCGCAGCATCATGTCGTTCAGCGCGTAAGGCACCCACTCCGCGGAGACCTCTACGAATGCCCAGCGCAGGTCCGGGAAGCGCGATGGCGTCCCCTTCATGAGCAGGTCGTGGAATGCGCCCACCACCGGCAGCTTGAAAGTGGAGAAGCCCGCGTCGGTCTGGAAGAGGTCGAACTGCGAGAAGTTGCCTGAGGTAGCGTGGATGCACATGGGCAGGCCGATCTCGGACGCCTCGGTGTAGATGGGGTCGAAGTAGGTGTCGGAGAGGCGCCGGTCGCCCTCGACGCTGTGCATGAAGAAGCCGCATGCGCCGTGGTCCTTCGCCCAGTGCATCTCCTCGATCGCGACCTCCCGGCTCATGTACGGCAGCATGGCCGCCCAGCGGAGCCGGCCGTCGCCCTTGGAGTGGATGTCGTCCATCCAGCGGTTGTAGCTCCGGTAGAGCGCGACCTCCACCTCGGGGCGGCGCGTGAGGGGCCTGAGGAATACGGTGGGGTAGAGGACGTGGATGTCCACCCCCAGCTCGTCCATGTGCGCGAGCCGCTGCTCGATGTCGGCCACTTCGGCGGCCTCTTCCGCCACCTCGGCCGAGCGGAAGTTGGACCGCTTCTGAACGGCGCGGCCCTCGATGACCCAGTACTCGCTCACTATGCTGCGACGCCCGGCGAAACCGCCGGACAGGTTGGCTTCTCCCGACTTCGGGACGACCACGAACGGGCGGAAGTCCTGCTCATGGTCGCGCATGAACTCCCACGTCCGTTCGCTCTCGATTACGTGTGCATCCGAGTCAACAATGGCCATGGCGCCCTCCCCGGCAGCCCATCGCTACAGATGTCAGGGACTATATGCCCCGGCTGGGGGGCAGTCAATGTAAGTGCATTGAGCTCGACGCGGTGCTTGCGCTATGGAGTGTCTGAGTCGGCCTCAACGACGCGGGGCGGCTCAGTGACCAGCCTCGATATCACGTCCCCCCATGCGGCGTTGACTAGGAACACGGTGTCGTTGTTCGACTGCTTGACATAGTGTGCGCTGCCGTCCGGCGTGCGCCTTCCGATGAGGACGCGGAACTCGCCGCTCGGTTCGAGACCGATGATGACGGAGGCCATGGGAGGCTCCAGCCCGAGAGCGTCGAGCTCCAGACCGTCCGGCAGGGTGCGCTCGATGCGCGGACCCGCCAGCAGGACCGGCATACCGCCCCAGCGCTCCTCATCGACGCTTTCCCCGACCTCATCGTCGAACCGCCACTCCTCGGCTTCCTCGTCCCAGACGAACGATTCGGCCATCCCGCCCTGCTCCACCCGTACGCTGACGATGTCTGTTGCCTCGATCTCGTAGAAGAACGGCGGCGCCGTTCCCCTGGGCGGGTCGCTCCGGGTCTGCAGGTAGCCGACGACGGCGCCGAACGCCGCCATGAGGATGAGCACGAGGACGACGGTCTCCTTGCGGTTCATAGCATGCCTAGCGCGTGCGGCCCCAGGCGACCGCCGCCAGGACGAGCGTCAAAACGGGCAGCACGAGCCAACCCAGCAGCCGCACCAGCGTGAGCTGTTCGCCGGTGAGTACCAGCGCGCGGAACTCGAGCGGCTTCGCCCGCACCTGCACGAGAGGAACGTCTCCCGCGAGCTCGTTGACCACGTTCAGGAAGAGGTCCCCGTTCGAGAGGGCAGGGAAGAAGCGGTTCGAGGCGAACTCGCCGTCGCCGAACACGCCCAACGTCCCCACGTTTGCGTCAGCCGCGTCCGGGGGCGGCTCGGTCAGCGGCCCGACCATCCTCATGATGACTCCCACGAGGAACGGTCCCGTCAGATCGTCGTTTCCGGGAGCGGTGGCGGAGATCTGCGCGGACGCGAAGGACACGGGGGTCGTCGCGGCAAGGAAGTCGAGGTCAACCAGCGTTGGCATCAGTTGCGGGTCGGTGAACAGACCCACGGGCGCGAGTCCCGGGAAGAGGGTGGAGTCAAGCTGTGATGTGATATAGGGCGCGGCGTACTGCGACGGCGTGATCAGGGGGATCCCCGGCGTGCCCGCGACGTGGCTTCCCGAATCGATCACGTAGCCGTCGCCAACGCTCACGCCCCCCTCCAGCACCCAGGCCCGCCAGGAGTCGTCGGCCTCGGGCTCCAGCAGCGCCAGGACCCCGCCTCCACGCTTGAGGTAGGAGGAGAGCGCCTGCTGTTCTCCCTCGGTGAGCGCAGTCATCGGAGACGGGATGAGCAGGACCGCCGCATCTTCGGGTACCGCTTCCTCCGCCTGCAGGTTGAGCGGCGCCACCTGGTAGCTGTCGTTCCGCAGCCCTTCGACTGCCAGCGCGAACCCCCGGTTGCTCGTGACGCCGGCGTCGTCGACTGCCAATTCGCCGTGCCCGGTCAGGACGTAGACCGTCTTCTGGTCGCTGCCGCTCGCCACCAGGAGCCCGGTGAGGAATGCCTGCTCAACGTTGCTGGCGGCGGGCGCGAAGTAGCGCGCACCCGCTCCAGTCGATTCGAACAACACGCCCGGGTAGCGGTCGACTCCCTTCTCGCTCGCCAGGACTGGGTCTGTTTCGGGGTCGACGAACCGGTACGCGAAGCGGCCCGGCGCGATGCGCTCGAACTCGCTCAGGAGGCTCTCGGTGCGGTCGCGCAGCGCGCTCTGGAGCGGGTCCACGTCCTCGAACCGTTCGACGAAGAACGCGGTCGCCTCAACCTTGTGGTCCAGGTCATCCAGCACCGTCCTCGTCTGCTCGGCCAGCGTGAACCGCTGGGAGAAGGTCGTGTCGAAGCGCACGTCGGTTCGCAGGGACAGGAAGTTGGCGACTCCGAGTATCGCAAGGAATGTCGCAAGCATGAGCGCGACGTTCAGGCCATACCTCCTCCTCCTCCTTGCGGTGGGGGAGTTGGACCGGCGGAGCGTGTCCAGGAGCGAGAGCAGCAGGGATCCGACGCCCGCGAGGGCGAGCCAGGTGCCGGTCGACTCGAGCGCCGGGATGAGCACGGAGGTCACCGCCCCGGTGACCAGCGCCACTAGCCCGACCCCTGCCGCGGCCACGGCAAAGGGGGCTGTGTCGAACAGCCTCGTCAGCGTCCTGATGAGGTTCCGCGGAGTCATGCCGCCCGCCACGCCCGCTCGTTCATCACACCCATCGCTTGCTCTCGACCGACCGGACTGAGAGGAAGAGGAAGAGCGTGATGACGCTGAGGTAGTAGACGACGTCCGAGATGTCCACGACCCCTTGCCGCATGTCGGAGAATCGCGTCACGAGGGAAGCTTCCTCCAGCACCGTGGCGACCCAGCCGCCCGTCGCGGGCGCCGCGAGCTGCGTTATCGAGAGCAGGACCAGGATGCCGACGCCCAGGATCGCCGCGACTGTCTGGTTGGCGGTCAACGACGACGTCCACAGACCGACAGCGAGGGCCGCCGCGCCGTAGAGGAACAGGCCCAGGTAGGCTGAGGCGACCGGGCCGGAGTCGGGGGTGCCGAACCAGTACAGCAGCGCCGCGTAGAACACGGTCGCGAGCAGCATCAGCGCGTAGAGCGAGAGCACGCCGAGGTACTTGCCGAGCACGACCTGCCAGTCGCTCACCGGCGAGGACAGCAGCAGGTCGAGCGTGCCCAGGCGTCGTTCCTCGGCGAACAGCCGCATGGTGAGCGCCGGCGCCAGGAATACCATGCTGAAGGTGATGGAACCCACGTACCGGTTGACGGTCGCCTCCGGGAACGGCCTCGATATGCCGTCGATGAACAGGTAGCCCGTGATGGCCGTGAATACGAAGACGATGTCGTACGCTCCCGGCGACGTCAGGTAGGCAAGGGCCTCTCTGCGGGCGATGAGGAAGGTCTTCATCTCAGGGCTCCGCCCGCTCTCCGGTGCCGGTCAGCGCCAGGAACACGCTCTCGGTGCTCGAACCCTCCGCGAGACCGGCGGCGGCGGTGATCTCCGGCAGTGTGCCGTCGGCGACGACTCTGCCGCGGTCGATCACGACGATCCTGTCGCACCCCAGCGCGACTTCAGAGAGGATGTGGCTGCTGAGCAGGACCGCGTGCTCCCTGCCGATATTCGTTATCAACGAGCGCATCTCTATGCGCTGGGCGGGGTCCAGCCCGCTGGTCGGTTCATCCAGGATCACCACGGCGGGTTCGTGGATAACCGCCTGCCCGATGCCGACGCGCTGGCGGAAGCCCTTGGAGAGGGTGCCGATGCGCCTGTCCGCGTACTCCTCCGTGCCGACGGCTGCGATGACCTCGGAGACGCGTTCGGCGCGGCGCGCTTTCGGGACGTCTCGCAGGGCCGCCATGTAGGAGAGGTACTGCCTGACGGTCATGTCCGTGTACAGGGGTACCGACTCCGGCAGGTAGCCGAGACGCCTCCGCGCGTCGGCTGAGTGGTCCACGGTGTCGAAGCCCGCGATGCGGGCGATGCCTGCGGTGGGCGGCATGAGACAGGCCAGGACCTTCATAGTGGTGGTCTTGCCCGCGCCGTTCGGCCCTACGAACCCCACGACCTCGCCCGTGTCGACGCGGAAGGAGACATCCCGGACCGCCTCCGCGTCCCCGTAGCGCTTGGATACGTTCTCGACCTCGATCATCGGGAGTTCGTGCTGCCTGATCTTCCGGGGGATGGGGTGCCAACAACCGGCGCACCTGTCGTGCCGCCGGTGGATGCAAGCTGAATCCTCCTATCACTCTAGCAGTTTCGGCCGGAGCCGGTCTTCCGGTCACCCTTGCCCTGGCCCACCGGCGGGCGCCCCGAGGCAACACCTGCTCGTTCTTGTCCGTGCTCTGCCCGCGTGCTACGATGCGGCACACCGTTCGTTAGGAATTTCACGAACAGACGCTGCCCATGACGACCACATCCAGACCGCATGGCGCTCCTGGCCCCGCATCGTCCGACTCCCTGCGTGAGCGGGCGCGCCGGGCCGTCGATGAGCAGCCCTCCACCACGGTCACCGTGCTCTCGTCGCTGCTCGCCGCTCAGGACGAGTTGGGCTATCTCCCCTATGAGGCCGTCGACGAGGTCGCGCGGCGCACCGGCGCCAGCGTCAACGAGGTTTGGGGCGTCGCGTCTTTCTACCCCAACTTCCGGTTCACGCCCCCGGCCCGCCACTCGGTCGAGATCTGCTGGGGGCCGACGTGCCACGTGCTCGGGGCGCAGCCCATCCTGCAGGGCCTCGTGCGCCATCTCGGCCTGGACGGGGAGGGCGACACGGAGGACGGCAGCATCTCGCTGAAGTACAACACCTGCCTGGGCGTGTGCCCGCACGCGCCCGCGATGAGCTTCGACCACGAACTGGCCGGGCGCGTCTCGCTCGATGAGGCGGTCAGCCGCGTCGAGCGCATCAGGACCGCCGACATGGGGCGGGAAGCGTGACGGACGCGTACCAGGTCCTGGAGCGGCGCGCCGCGGCGCAGTGGGACGCGCTGCACGCCAGACCGTGGGTGCGCATCGGCACGGGGCTGATGGGCGAGGCCGTAGGCGCACTCGAAGTGCTCGCCGCGCTGCGGGAAGCCGTCGAGCAGGCAGGCGTCGAGACTACGATATCCGAGGTGGGCACCACGGGGCTCTGCTACGCGGAGCCGATCGTGGACGTCCACGTTCCGGACGGTCCCCGCGTGCTCTACGGCAACGTCCGCCCGGAGCAGGTCGAGACCATCGTGCAGCGGCACCTCGTTGCCGGCGAACCGGTGACCGAGCTGGCGCTCGCGAGCGTCGATTCGAACGTGTCCGGCGTCCCGCGTCTCGAAGACCTTCCGATGATGCGCGGCCAGGTGCGCGTCGCGTTGCGGAACGCGGGGCACATAGACCCGACCGACATCGACCAGTACGTCGCGCGCGGCGGCTTCTCCGGCCTGGACAAGGCGCTCACGTCTCTCACGCCGGAGCAGACGCTGGACGAGGTCAAGAACTCCGGCCTGCGAGGCCGCGGCGGCGCGGCGTTCCCCACCGGCATGAAGTGGGGCTTCCTCGCGGGGAACCCAGCCCCGCAGAAGTACATCCTCTGCAACTGCGAGGAGGGCGACCCCGGCGCATTCAACGACAAGACCATCCTGGAGTCGGACCCGTTCACGCTCGTGGAGGGCTGCATCATCGCGGGCTACGCTACCGGCGCGAGCAACGGTA
>JAPOOH010000149.1 GCA_026713505.1 Chloroflexota bacterium
AGGGGCGGGGTGCCTGCCTGCGCAGGAACGACGGGGGCTATTTTCACAGGAACGGCGCGAGGACGCCCACGGCCGCTCCGGCGGCGTCCATGAGCGGCGCGGGGTAGACCCCCACGAAGACCGTGCCGGCGAAGAGGAACCAGACCGGCAGCGACGCCGCGATCGGCAGGCGCAGACGTCCCGTTTCGGCGGGCTCGCCCACGTACATCTCCCGCACGATGCGCAGGTAGTAGTAGAGCGAGACGAGGCTGTTGACGACCGCGATCACCATGAGCCAGAAGAGCCCGCCCTCCACGGCGGAGGTGAACAGGAGGAACTTCGTGACGAAGCCCGCGAAGATCGGCAGCCCGGCGAGCGAGAACATCGCCGACGCCATCACCATCGCCAGGAACGGCGACCGAGAGGCCAGCCCGGCGTAGTCGGCGATGCGCTCCTTGCCGGTCTTGGCCTCGACGGCGATGACCACCGCGAAGGCTGCGAGGTTGGTGAACGAGTAGCCCGCGATGTGCAGCAGCGCGGCGCGTGCACCCGACTCGTTGAGCGCGATGATGCCTATCAGCACGAACCCCACCTGGGCGACGCTGCTGTAGGCGAGCAGCCGCTTGATGTTCTCCTGCACCAGCGCGGTGAACGTGCCGACCGTCATCGTCAACGCCGCGAGGATGGCGAGGGCAAGCTGCCACTCCTCCAGGGTCGCGCTTCCGGCTTCCGCGAGGAATCGCAACGTAAGCGCGAACGCCGCCGCCTTGGAGAGCACGGAGACCAGGGCGGTAACCGGCGTGGGCGCTCCCTCATAGACGTCCGGCGCCCAGAGGTGGAACGGCGCCATCGACAATTTGAAGCCCAGCCCGGCCACGAACATGCCCAGCCCCAGCGCCACCGTAGGCCCGAAGACCGATTCCAACAGCAGGTCCGAGCGCCGGAACCCCGTGTCCCCGATCGCGCCGTAGATCAGGGCGATGCCGAACAGCATCACGGCGGACGAGATGGAGCCCAGCAGGATGTACTTCACCGCGGCCTCGCCGGAGCGCTTGTCGCCCCGGCTGAGGGCGACAAGCACGTAGAGGCAGAACGTCAGCAACTCGATGGCGATGTAGGCCGTCAGCAGCTCCGCCGCCCCGGCCATGAGGCTTGCACCCAGCACCGCGAACACGAGGAGGGCGTAGAACTCCCCCGTGTGGCGGATGCGGGTCTGCACGTATTCCATGGAGATAAGCACGACGGCGGCGCCGATACCCATCGCCAGGGCCTTGAACAGCAGTGCGTAACGGTCCACGTAGATCAGGTGCTCGTACAGGATCTCGTGCGTGTCCCACTGCATCCACAGCGCAACGACGAAGGTCACGGCCAGTCCCACCACCGTGAACCCCGCGAGGGCGGCGTTCTTGACCCTGCGGGACGGCCACGGCGCCGCGAAGTCGGCTATGAGCACGAGCACGCCGAGGCCGGCGAGCATGAACTCCGGGACCAGGAGTGTGAAGTCCACCTGCATAGCTACAGCAGACCTCCCATCAGGGCGTCCACTCCGGGCAAGGCATCCACGCCGTGCCTGATCACGTCCAGGAACGGGGCGGGCCAGACGCCCACAAGCAGCAGCGGCACCACGAGCGCGCCCGCCGCGGCGATCTCACGCGGCGTAAGGTCGGGAAGGTTGTCCCACTGGGGGTCGCGTTCGCCGAAGAAGACGCGCGCGACGAGTCGCAGGATGTAGACCGCCGTGATCGCCGCTCCCAGGATGCCGAGGGCCCCCAGTATGGGCTGCTCGTGGAACGCACCGATGAACACGAGCACCTCGGCTATGAAGCCGCTCAAGCCCGGCAGGCCGAGCGACGTAAGGCCCGCTATCACGAAGAACGCCGTGGTCCAGCCCATCTTCGACGCGAGTCCGTTCAGGATGAGCGTGTCGCGCGTGTGCGCGCGCTCGTAGATCGCGCCGACGACAGCGAAGAAGAGCGCCGTCATGATGCCGTGGGAGAACATCTGGAGCGTCGCTCCGGTGAGCCCGATGCTGTTCAAGGTCGCTATGCCCATGATGACGTAGCCCATGTGGCTGACGCTGGAGTAGCCGACGACGTACTTCAGGTCTGTCTGGGACATCGCCGAGACCGCGCCGTAGATGACGTTGACGGTGCCCAGGATGAAGAGGACGAGCGCCCAGGATTCCATGCCCTCAGGCAGGAGCGTCATGCCCACGCGGATGATGCCGAAAGCGCCGAGCTTCATCAGCACGCCGGCGTGCAGCATGCTCACGGAGGTCGGCGCGGCCACGTGGCCGTCCGGCGACCAGGTGTGGAAGGGCCAGAGACCAGCCAGCAGGCCGAAGCCCACCATCACGAGCGGGAACAACGTCTTCTGTGCGCCGGACGACAGCCCGCCTTCCTGCACCGCATCGCGCAAGCGGAGTATGTCGAAGGTGCCGATGTCCACCCAGACATAGATGGCGATGATGGCTATCCAGACGAGCACGCTCGCCGCAACAATCATGAGCACGAGCTTCAGCGCGCCGTACTCCTTGGTGCGTGCGAAATCCGCGAAGGTGGAGCTGGAGCCCCACACGGCGATGAGGAGGAACATCGGCACGATCGCCAGCTCGTAGAAGAAGAAAAAGAAGAAGAGGTCCACGGACACAAACGTCCCGTACACGCCCGCTATGAGGACGAAGAGGAGGATGTAGTAGTTCTTCGCATCCCGGTCCACATTCGCGGCAATGACCGCGCCGGTGAGTGCGACGATGCCGGTCAGGAGGACCATCGGCGCGGCGATGCCGTCCACGCCCAGCCGGAAGTCGATGCCGACCGACTCGAGCCAGGTGTAGACCTTGATCATCTGGAAGGTCTCGGCGCCCGCCGAGTAGTCGAAGGCGATGAACACCCAGGCCGAGCCGACCATGAGCAGCGCGCCGGAGCCGACGCCGACCCACCGCGCCGTCGTCCGCCACGCGGCAGGAAGCGCCACCAGTACAACCGCCGTGAGCATCGGCAGGTAGATGAGCCATTCGAGGAGGTAGCGTTCGGCGAAACTCATCCCGTCACGCCCCGAACCACAGCAGTACGCCAAGCACAGCAGCACCCACGACGATGCCCAGGCCATAGTCCGCGAAGAGTCCCGTCACGTGGTAGCGCAAGCGCCGGCCCGCTTCCATGACGCCCAGGCCGGGACCGTTCACGCCCACATCGTTCACCACCTTGCGGTCGAACCGGGCCAGCTTCCCGCTCACCCACAGCACGACGCGGTCTATGGTCCACTGGTAGGCGTGGTCCATGTAGAAGCGGTTCGCAATCACGTCGTGCACGCGGGCAAACCGCTCGCGGAGGGCGTCCACGCGCGCGGTGTCTTCCCTGCCATAGAGGACGTACGCCAGCGCCAGCCCGCCAAGCGCCAGCACGATGCTCGCAACGAGCCATAGGGGCTCGACCTTGAACCCGTGCGGGCCGTGCGCGGCGTCGAACAGGAAGGTGCCGATGCCCTCGTAGCCGATGGGGAGGGCGATGAAGCCCGTCACGGCGGCGAGCGCCGCAAGCAGCGCCAGCGGCCACGCCATGATGCGCGGCGATTCCTGGATGTCCTGGTTCTCCGGCTTCAGTCTCCCGAAGAAGACGACGAGCACGGCGCGCCCCATATAGAGCGCGCTGAGCACGATCGCGAGGAGGAAAAGGACAACGAACGCCGGATTGAGGCCGTCCGCGACGGCGAGCAGGATCTCGTCCTTGCTCCAGAAGGCGTTGGGCGGGGGGATGCCCGCGAGCGCCAGCGCGCCGACGGTGAACGCGACAAAGGTGATGGGCATCCGCTGGCGGAGGCCGCCCATCTTGCGGATGTCCGTCTCCTCATGCGCGGCGTGCATGATGGA
>JAPOOH010000150.1 GCA_026713505.1 Chloroflexota bacterium
AGTCCTGCCGTCCTGCGTTGCCGCTTCGTCGGCTGGCGGCGCACCTGGATGTCCACGTTGTTGCTCAGGAGGTTCTCCACGAAGACGGGCCACCCCTCCTTCTTCTCGTCCGGCCAGTCGTCCGCGACCTCCTCGACGGCGCGCCGGACCAGATCCTCGAACTGTCGCCTGCGCATCGCGGTTCAGCCTGCGTCCGGCGCGGCCCGCTCCCGCACCGACTTCATGATGGTGATATTGGGCTCGTCCGGTCCCTTACCCTCGTAACCGGGCACCTCCAGGTAGAACGGCACGTTGGCGAACGCGGAGTGGCCGAGTATGGCCTCGAACGCGCCGATGCCCATCTGTCCCTCGCCGATGTTCTCGTGCCGGTCGAGCGCGCCGCCCAACGGGGGCTTCGAATCATTGCAGTGCACGGCAACGAGGTGCTCGACGCCGATGTCACGGTCGAACTCGTCCATGACGGCGTCGACACCGTCCGGCGTGCGGAGGTCGTAGCCTGCGGCGAACGAATGCTGGGTGTCCAGGCAGACCTGCACGCGGGGGTCGTCCAGCTCGCGTACGAACGCGCCGATCTCGGCGAACTTCGAGCCAATGTGGTTGCCCATGCCCGCGCTGTTCTCCAGGATGAGCTGCACGTCCGGCGGCGATTCCGACAGCACCTCGCGGATGCCCTCGATCACCTGCCCGAACACGCCGTCGAAGCCGCGTCCCTTGTGGCTGTTCAGGTGGAAGATGACGCCCTGCACGCCCATGTCGCCCGCAACGTTCATGTACTTGACCAGCGACGCCTTGCCGCGCTGCACGAGCGCAGGGTCATCGGCCCCCAGGCTGACGAGGTAGATGCCGTGGAAGACGTTGGGGCCGACGCCTTCCTCGAACGCCTTGCGCTTGAAGTCAGCGACGATCTTCTCGTCCGGGACCTTGACCCCCCACCCCTGTGGAGCGGAAGGGAAGAGCTGGATGCACTCCGCGCCGATGTCCAGCGCCCTGTCGATCGCCTTGTCCAGCGACCCCGATCCGGAAACGTGAGCCCCGATGCGCAATGAGCCCTCCCTCAATGGCGGCAGGCCGCCGGTAGCGATAGCCCATTATCCCGAACCGCGGCGCAGCATGCCAGCGGGCGGATATATCCTGAAGCCATGACCGACCCGCCCATCACCGTCCTGCAGGACGGCCGCGCCTCCGGCGGGCCCGGCGCGTGGCGCGTCGCATTCGACGTGCGGAACGCGGGAGAGGACACGGTCGAGCTTCTGGAAGCGTGGCTGCCGCACGGGCGCTTCCGCGCTGAGGCCGTCCCGCTGACCGGGTACGCGCCGCTGGCATCCAGCGCGAGCGTTCGGCTCGCGTTCACCGTGCGGTTCGACGAGCCTCCGGGCGAACTGGTCGAGAACGCGTTCGTGATCCTGCGCGTGCAGTGGAAGAGCGGGGAGTGGCGCGTGCTGACGCGGCTCGCGGTGACGTCGGACGCCGACGGCAGTCCCATCGCATCGACGGAGTTGACGACCGCGCACCCCGTAGGCTTCTCGCAGTAGCGGGGCGTCGCGCACACCCAAAACCCGCCCCGGAGTACCCTCTCCCGCTGCCCCACAGGGGAGGCTCCCTCCTCTACCTTGTGGAGACCCTTGTATAACTCTCGTCCTTTCATGGTGAACCTAAGGTCCGCCGTGCGTCTCCTGTTGCTTTGCCCCTCGCCCTGGGAGAGCGCTAGAGTGCGGATGCCGACACTGGCTGTGATCGCGGTTCTGGCCTAGTCGCACCGCCGCCGGGCTAGCCACTCCGTGACCAGCCACAGGAGCCAGGTCGCCAGGGCTACTCCGGCGAGAATCAGCATCACCGAGAACGCGAAACTGAACATGTCAGCCTCCTAGGTACCACCGAACCGTTACCAGCCCCAGTGCGACAGAGGCCAGAACGACGGGCAACACGCCGCCGACCAACTGCAACGAACCCACGTGAATTAGACGAAGATATGGAGATTACCAGCAGCACGAACCCCACCACCACTCCGCGTGCCCACAGACGCCCAACACGAGGTGAGCCTGAGGATACCGTGTTGCGAACCTTCCGGTTGGAAGTCGACCTATAGCCTCAGCATTGTACGCATGACCTCCTGGCGCAGGTCTTTCGGGGTCTACATCTGTGTACAT
>JAPOOH010000503.1 GCA_026713505.1 Chloroflexota bacterium
CGGGAGGTGTGGCTTGGCCATACTCATCCCGGCCCCAGCAGGCAACGGAGCCGTCCGTCTTCACCCCGCAGGTGTGGTTATCCCCGGCGCTGACGGAGGCGAACTCGCCCTCAGGCGGGGTGGATTGCCCGTATTGATCAGCGCCCCAGCAGGCGACGGAGCTGTCCGTCCTCACACCGCAGCCGTGCCTCCATGCGACGCTCACCGAGGTGAACTCGCCCTCAGGCAGAGCTTCGCTCGTAAAGTCTTCCCAGCAGGCGATGGAGCCGTTCGTCCTCACACCGCAGCCGTGCCGCCGTCCGACGCTCACCGAGGTGAACTCGCCCGTAGGCGGAGCTTCGCTCCTAAAGTCGTCCCAACAGCCGATGGAGCCGTTCGTTCTCACACCGCAGGAATAGTCCTCATAGGTGCTGACTGAGGTGTACTCGCCTTCCGGCGAACTTACTGATGCACTGTCATAGCTGTCTCCCCAGCAGGCAACGGCGCCGTCCGTCTTAACCCCGCAGGTATGTTCTTTACCGGCAGCAACCGAGACGAACACCTCCCCCGGGGGCGGGAAGAGTCGTCCGGTGAAGTACCGGCCATGACAGACGATGGAACCGTCGTCAGCCTTGATCCCGCAGGCGCGCTCTCTACTGAAGGAGACTGTGAACGAGGTGAACTTGCCTTCCCGCGCCAGCGCCTTGTCGTTGCGATGGCCATAGTGAAGTTCGTGGCTCCAACAATCAAGGGAGCCGTCGGGCCTTAGCCCGCAGGTATAGAAGCCACCGGTCTCGACGGCTATAAACTCCCCGGGTGCGCCACGGGTGAATTCCGGACTATCGTCAATCCAGCAGACGATGGGGCCTTCAGTCCTGACTCCGCAGCTAGAGGACGACCCGGCGCTGACGGAGACGAACTCACCCGAGGGCGGCCTGGACTTGGCGTCGTCCTCATCGAATAGCAGGCCAAGCAGTGGAGGATTCTTGTCGCCCCAGCAGGCAACGGTCCCGTTAGTGCGGACTGCGCAGTTGTGAATATCCCCCGCGGAGACGGAGACGAACTTGCCCGAGGGCGGGTCGATTTGACCTCTATAGTTAGCTCCCCAGCAGGCGAGTGAACCGTCGAGTCTGACTCCGCAGGAATGCGTCCCACCGGCGCTGATTGCGGCGAACTCGCCTCCGGGCGGCGCGGCCGCGCCGACTGTGTCACTGCCCCAGCAGGCGGCGGAGCCGTCGGCCTTGATTCCGCAGGTGTAGAAATCACCCGCACTTACAGAGGTAAACTCGCCCTCGGGCGGCGTGGCCTGGCCCTTGTCGTCATCGCCCCAGCAGTCGACGGTCCCGTCCGTCCGGACCGCACAGAGATGGTTTAACCCGGCGCTCACCGAGGTGTACGCCGTTGAAGCTACGTCATTTCCCTGCGGCGACCAAGGGGGTATGGTCGCAGGCCATCGCAGTTCAGCGAAGGTCGTTGCGCCGGGTCCAACAGGGGTGACGCCCCCACCCGCAGTGGCTACGGGCTCGGTTCGATCGGCGGGAGGCTCCGAAGGCAACTCGAATGAACTGGATTCGCACCCCAGGAGAGCGGCGGAGAGGATCAAGGAGAGGCCTATGAGAGTTAGTCTTCTTCTCATTTCAGCGTTCCTTAGTCCTGGAATAGCCGGCGAGCATCAGCAGAGCCGTCAGTTCTGGGCCCTCGCTTGGTCATACGCCCATTCGTTGTTGCTGCCCCAGCAAACGGCTGAGCCGTCGATCATGACCCCGCAGCTGTGATACCTCCCGGCGCTCACGGAGGTGAACTCGCCCTCAGGCGGCGTGGCCTGGCCGTATTCGTCACTGCCCCAGCAGGCGACAGAGCCGTC
>JAPOOH010000151.1 GCA_026713505.1 Chloroflexota bacterium
AGGATGTAACTGAGGCTCGACCCCGGCAGCGCGTGGGAGAAGTGCGGCTCGTCGAAGGGATAGGGCGCGATCCAGTCTGCGAAGATGGCCATGATGAGCATGATCATCACGATGACCGCACCAACTGCTCCCAGCGGCTTCTCGGTGAACAGCCGCACCATCAGACCGATGAATCCTCCGCGCGTGCGGCGCGGCGCGCCCACCGCGGTGGGCGCTCCCTGTGCTCTTGTGCCTTCGAGTGCCATGGCCTAGGCGTACTTGATCCGTGGGTCGAGGACCCCGTAGAGCAGGTCCACGACGAGGTTGATGAGCACTGTGGCCCCCGCGAACGTCAGGATGATGGTTTGCGCAGGGACGTAGTCCCGGTTCTGGAGCGACTGCAGCATGTAGACGCCCATCCCGGGCAGGTTGAATATCTGTTCGATGATGACCGTGCCCCCGAGCAGGAACGGGATCTGGAGGCCGATGAGCGTCAGCACGGGGATCAGCGCATTGCGCACCGCATGCCGGTACCAGATGGTGCGGGGCTGCAGGCCCTTCGCCCACGCCGTGCGGATGTAGTCCTGCCGCACCACCTCGAGCAGCATGGCACGGGTCATACGGATCGTGCCCCCCATGAGCGGTATGCCGACGATGACCCCCGGCAGCACCATCACACTCAGGTTCTTGATCGGGTCCTCAGTGAACGGTACGTAGGTCAGTGGGGGAGCCCACCCGAAGAACAACGCAGGCAGCGTTACAACGATGGTGCCGATCCAGAGGATGGGCACTGCCACGAGGCCGATGGAGACGGAGCGCAGCACGTAGTCGGGCCACGTGTCCTGCCGGACGGCGGTGATGATGCCGATGGGGATGGAGAACACCGTACTGACGAACAGGGCGATGAGCGAAAGTTCCAGCGTTACGGGATACCGCCGCCCCAGTTCGTGCGTAACGGTGTTCCCTGTCCAAAGCGATTGGCCCAGGTCACCCACGAACAGTCCCCCGAACCATTCACCGAACTGGATGTAGAACGGCCTGTGCAGCCCCAGTTCCCGCAGGATCGCGTCCCGGTCGGCTGCGTAGCCGAAGTCGGAGAGCATCAGGTCCACGATGTCGCCCGGGATCAGGCGCAGCATGAAGAACGTGAACACGCTCACTACGAACATCGTGAGCAGTGCCAGCAGCAGGCGGCGTATGACGAATCGGTACACGGTGGCCAGCACTCGCGGTGTCAGGAGACACGTTGGCGGGAGTCTACGGCCCAGCGCAACCGGAATCAAATCCGGTAGGCTCTACGGACACGGTTCACTATCCTGTGGGCCGGGGCCGCTCGGCAGACCGCCGGAGGAAACGCGAAGCTTGACCGAACGGATGATAGAGGTCCAGGGGCTCACGAAGTTCTACGGCGACTTCCCTGCCGTGAGCGGCGTCTCCTTCTCCGTGAACAAGGGCGAGACGGTCGGTCTGCTGGGAACGAACGGCTCGGGCAAGACCACGACCATGCGCGTGCTCACCGGCTATATGCCGCCTACGTCCGGAACGGTCCGTGTCGCCGGGCACGATATCGCCGCCGATTCGCTGGAGGCCCGCCGGCATATCGGTTACCTGCCGGAGTCGGTGCCGCTCTACGCCGACATGACCGTGGCCGAGTCGCTGCGCTTCTTCGGACGGGTCCACGCGATGGACGGCGCGAGCCTCGCGCTCGCCCTTGACCGCGCACTGGGTGCGTTCGGACTGGGCGACTACCGCGACACCCTCGTGGGCAAGCTCTCCAAGGGCTACCGCCAGCGGCTCGGCCTTGCCCAGGCCGTGCTCCACGAACCGGAGGTGCTCGTACTGGACGAGCCGACCGTGAGCATCGACCCGGTGCAGGTTGTGGACGCTCGCAATCTCATACGACGCCTCGGCGAAGAGCACACCGTGCTCCTGAGCACGCACCAACTGGGCGAGGCGTCGAGCCTCTGTGAGCGTGTGGTCATCCTCCATGAGGGCGCCGTCGTTGCGGAGGGGCACCCGGACGCCATAGCGGAGCAGCTGCACGGGGCGCGGCGCATCAGCGTCGAGGCGCGCGCCCCGGCGGAGCAGACGGCCGCCGCGCTCGGGGCCGTGCCCGGCGTCAGCTTTGTTGGGCCATCTGTCCTCGTGGAGGAAGGCGTCTACGCCTTCGATGTCACGGCTCCCTTACGGTCGGACGTGCGGGAACCCATCGTAGAGGCGCTGCATGCCGCGGGCATTGCGCTGCGCGGCCTTGGCCGCTCTTCCGTAGACCTGGAAGATGTCTTTCTGCAGCTCACGACAGGCGGTCAGGAAGAGGCCGATGCGTAACGCCGCTTTCCTCGCATGGAAGGAGACCCGCTCCTACTACGGTTCGCCGATGGCGTACGTGGTCAGCGCCGCCTTCCTCGCGCTGACGGGGCAGTTCTTCGTCTCCGGCATCGCGGAACTGCTGCCGGAGGCCTCGCTGAGGGAAGTCTTCACTCCCATGACGTTCGCGCTCATCCTGTGGGCCCCCATCGTGAGTATGCGATTGCTGGCGGAGGAGCAGAAACTCGGCACCCTGGAGTTGCTCCTCACCGCCCCGCTGCGGGACTGGGAGATCGTCCTCGGGAAGTTCTGCGCGCTCGTGGCGATGCTCCTCAGCATCGTCGCGCCAACACTTGTCTACGTGGTGCTGCTCTATTGGTTCGCCTCGCCTGACGGTGGGCCGGTGCTCACCGGCTACCTCGGTCTGCTCCTGTACGGCTCTGCCGCCGGGGCGCTGGGACTGTTCACCTCGTCCCTTACCGGCAACCAGATCGTGGCAGGCATCACGGCGGCGGTCGCCCTGCTCTTTCTTACGCTGGCGAGCGAGGCTTCGGACCTCGTCTCGGGCCTGCCGTCCACGCTGCTCGCCGGTCTCTCTCTACCTGCGCACTACACCGCCTTCGTTGCTGGCGTCATCGAGCTGGGGAACGTTGTCTACTTCATCACGTTCATCGCGCTCTTCCTCTTCCTGACCACACTGAGCCTGGAGTCCCGGCGATGGCGGTGAGCGGACCGCCATCGTCCGGCGGCGGCATCTGGGACAGGCTGCGCGGCTGGAGCCTGCTCCTCGCGGCGCTGGGAGGCATCGGAGCGCTGGGAGGGTTGCTCCTCGTCGTCTGGGCGCCGGAACTGCGCCCGTTCGCCGTGCCGACGCTCATCGCCGCGGGAGTGCTCCTGGCGCTCGCCGCCGCCGGGTCGGCGGGCTATCTCATCCGCGCGGTGAGCGGACGCAGAGGACGCCTCTCCTGGGTGACGCTGGGCAGCGCCACTGCCGCCCTTGCCATCGTGATCGCGTTGAACGTCATCGCCTCGGCCACGGATGCGTCCTGGGACCTCACCGCCACGCGGCAGTTCGAGCTGTCGCCGCAGACGGAGCAGGCGCTCACTGCCATTCCTGCCGACGTGACCGTGACCGGGTTCATCGTGACGACGGATCCAGACGACCTGCGCTATCAGGGCGCGGCGGAGGGCTACCTGCGACAGTTCGCCAGGCACATCGGAGGCAAGCTCTCCTATCGCTTCGTCGACCCCGAACTGGAACCCGCGACCGCACGGGAATTCGGGGTCGTCAGCGCGCCTGCCCTGCTCTTCACTGCACCTGCTACCGGCCTGCGTACTTCGGTCGGGGGCAGAGCACTCTCGGAGCAGCAACTGCTCACTGCCGTCCTTACCGTAACCGGGGTCCGTCAGCACGCGGTCTACTTCCTCACCGGCCACGGCGAACGCAGCATAGCCGACCTTCGTGCGGACGGTTCAGGGCTTGGACTGGCCGCCGCCGGACTCCGCGCCGACGGTTACCGCGTCGAGTCGCTCATGCTGTCGGACATCGGCGGTGTGCCGGCTGACGCGTCGCTGCTGGTGGTCGCCGCTCCCCGTCAGCCGCCCACGAACGTTGAGGAGCAGGCGCTCATCAGGTGGCTTGCGGATGGAGGACGTGCGCTCTTCATGCTCGATACATCCGCGGCAACGCGGGACGCTATGAGCGGTCTGCTCGCCGCCTGGGGGCTCGAAACGATACCTGGAGCGCTCGTTGACCGTGAGCGTTCCGCTGCGGGAGACACACGGACGTTGGCGGTCCAGCGCGATCAGTACGCGGGGCAGACCTCGGTCACGGAGGGAGGCGCTATCGTCGAACCGCTCGGTCCTACGCTCTTCCCGGGCGCCGTCGGCTTCCGTCCGTTGGAGTCCGTTGCCTCCAGTATCGAGCGGGGGGACCCTGTGCCGGTCCGGTTCGAGCCACTGGTGACGACGTCCCGGGATTCGTGGGCGGTTGAGGCGGCCGGGGACACGCCCGTGGATGGCAGGGACGTTCCGGGCCCGCACACACCGCACCTCATCCTGCAGGCGTCCGCCCTCGTTTCAGGCGGGTCTTCCGAGCCGTTCGACGCTGCATCCGTACGTACGACGCTAGCCGTCCTGGGCGACGCCGATTTCGCCAGTAACCGGCACTTCCACAACCTGAGCAACGCGGACTTCTTCCTGAACACGGTGAACTGGCTGCTGGAGGACGCGGCGCTCATCTCTGTCCGCGCCAGGCAGGAGGTCTTCCGTCCGCTCGTGCTCACGATACCTGAGTACAACCTGGTGCGTTACCTGAGCTGGTTCCTGCTGCCCGCCCTGATCGCTGCCGCGGGCGTCGTCGTGTGGTGGCGGCGGCGGTAGACGAGGGGACGCGGCGATGAGAAATGCAGTCGTCAGGCTCGTGCTTCTGCTTGCCGTAGCTGCCGTTGCCCTCGCCGTGTGGCTGTTCGCGCTGGACGGCAGGGGGCAGCCGGAGACGACGCCTCCCCGTGCCCGCCTCTATTCGGTGGAGCAGGACGACGTGGTGAACGTCGCAGTGCGGACGGGAACGGATGCAGTCGCCTTCGAGAAACGGGACGGCCTCTGGTACTTCTCGGACAACCCGCTCTTGCCCGTAAACCTCGACCGCTGGGGCGGCGTTGTGCTGCTGCTCTCCGGCCCCGAGGTGGAACGTCGATTGCCCTCACCGGACGCTCCGCACGAGTTTGGACTGGACGCTCCGAGCGTCGTTGACGTCGGCCTCGCCAACGGGCAGCAGATATCGGTGCGGCTCGGTGAGGAGACACCGGACGGGAGGAACGTCTATGCACAGCTGGACGGCGAGCAGGGCGTGGCGCTCGTCAACGAACCGTGGGCGGGAGTACTGCTGCGCCTCGCCGCCGACCCTCCCCGGCCCTACTGGTACTACCGCGTCGATCCCGCTCGTGTGCGGCTCTTGGAGATCGAAAGCGCGGATGGCATCGTCACGTTCCTCCTCGGCCTGCCGGGCGCCGATGGTGAGTCGTCCAACAGCGTGGTGCAGGGAGACGTTGCATCGGACCTGACGGACCACCAGCGCCGCACCGTGCTGAGTGTCGCTGGCGGCCCCGCAACGTTCGGGGTTGCGCGGTGGCCGGCAGGCCTGTCCGCGGAGAGCACGGGCCTGGACTCGCCGCGGTCATTCGTCCGGGTTACGTACGAGTTGGCGGTTCCGTTGGAAGACAAGGTCGCGGTGAGCGCGGCCTTCGCTGTCGGGGAGCGGACTCCCGGCGGGGACGGCTACTACGCGGCCACGCCGGACGCACCTCTGCTGCTTACGTTCGACGCAGCCTGGGTGGAGGAGACGCTATCGCTGGCGAAGCGGGAGTTCGATGGAGAAGCCTGACGCGCCTCTGCGGAGACAACGATAGGCGGGCCGTTGCCGACCCGCCTATGCCCGTTCCAAGTGGTAGCTGACGATTAGGGGGCGCTGCGGTCTTTGTTGATCTCGATGAAGCGGGTCTGGTCGCCGGGAATGGCGTCCTCGGCGAAGATCGCGGCGACGGGACAGACCGGCTCGCAAGCTGCGCAGTCGATGCACTCATCCGGCTCGATGTAGAACATGCGGTCGCCCTCGTAGATGCAGTCGACCGGGCAGACGTCAACGCACGAGGCATCCTTCACGTCAACACAGGGTTCGGTGATTATGTAGGCCATCTTGGAGTGCCCCTCCCTTTATGTTAAGCCCCCCTTGGGGTCCCTTCCCGGAGGAAGGCGGAGCGCATTCTAGCAGACGCATCGCTGGAGTGAAACGGGTTTGTCACTCCTCCTCCGTGGGGGTGAAATCGCCGACATTCTTCTTGATGGAAAGGTTGATGAACGTCTCGGTCTGGCGAACGCCCTTGATGTCGCCAACCCGGTTCCTGAGGAAGTCGGATAGCTCGAGCGGTGAGCCAAGGCTTACGCGGCAGAATACATCGAAGGCGCCCGTGGTAACCGCCGCGTAGTGCACCTCCTCCATCTTCGCAAGAGCCTCTGCCGCCGACTCCACTTGAGCGGGGTCTACCTTTAGCCCCACCAGTGCGGACATGCGCCGGCCCAGTTTGGAGGTGTCCGGAATCGCGACCACGCGGATAACCTCATCCTGGACGAGGTTACGGAAACGTCGCCGGATCGTCCCTTCGCTCACGCCGGTCTTGCGCGCTAGTTCGATGTTGGAGGCGCGCCCGTCACGCTGCAGCAACTCTATCAGCTTCGTGTCGAGCTCATCCAGAGGCGCCATGCCGTCCCCCTCGTGAAAATTCGCACAATGCCTATCAATGGTACGTCCTTACACCCTGCGCTGGCAAGCGCCTGCCCAGGTGCTTGCAATCTGTCTCTCAACCTGCTTACAGGAACTGCGAGGGATCATCCGTGAATGCGCTGCGGCAGCCCGGAGCGCAGAAGTAGTACGTCTCGCCTTCGTGCTCTACCGTCCCGCCGGGCGGGTCGGACTTCGGTACGATCATCTTGCACACGGGGTCGGTGGCGGTATCGCCCGGTTTGCCGAATATTACGTCCAGTCGGTTCATGCGCTTCCCTCACCGCTCTGGTCACGCCGCGTTCTTGTCGGCGGCGTTGACCGAACACTCCGCAGTCCTGACATTCTACGGCATCCACCCCTTCAGGCGCAGGCTGTTGCTGACCACGGAGACCGAGCTGAACGCCATGGCAAAGGCGGCAAGCATGGGATTGAGGAAGCCATGCTCGCCAAGCGCCCAGCGCCATGCCTCCGGCACGCCCCCGTCCCCGAATACGAGGTGGAGCACGCCACCCGCAACAGGGATCAGCAGGAGGTTGTAGCCGAACGCCCACCCGAGGTTCTGTCGGATGGTGCGCATCGTGGCACGGGAGAGCCGCACGGCGGCGCCGGTGAGACGCACGTCCGATGTCATGAGTGCGATATCCGCGGCTTCCAGCGCAGCGTCGGTGCCGGAGCCGATGGCGATCCCCACGTCGGCCTGGGTCAGGGCCGGAGCGTCGTTCACGCCGTCCCCGACCATCGCGATGCGCTTGCCGGCGCGTTGCAAGCGCTCGATCTCCGCGGCCTTCGCGCCGGGCAGTACCTCTGCCATGACGCGCTCGATGCCCAGTTGATCGCCGATGCTTACAGCTACCGGCCGAACGTCACCGGAGAGCATCCCTACCTCCAGCCCCATCTTCTGAAGTGCAGCAACAGCCTCCGCCGATTCGCCACGGACCGTGTCGGCCACCCCGAGGATGCCGATGACTGCATCGTTCCGGAGCACGATGAGTGGAGTCCTGCCGCGCTCGGCCAGCACACGCGCCGCCGATTCAGCCGTGCCGCCGAGGGTGATGCCCGCCTCACGCACGAGCCCGAATCCGCCGACGGTGATGGAGTCCACGTCCACGGTCCCCCGCACGCCGAGACCCGGCGCCGACTGGAAGTTCGTTGCGCGCTGGTGCGCGATGCCCCGGTCGCGCGCCGCCTGCACGACGGCCGCTGCGAGCGGGTGCTCGCTTTGCATCTCCACGGCAGCGGCCAGCGCGAGCAATGCGTCTTCGGAGACTTCTCGCGCGAGCACGTCCGTCACCTGTGGCTTGCCCTGCGTCAGTGTGCCCGTCTTGTCGAATACGACGATGTCCAACTTGTGGGCGCGCTCCAGCGCCTCTGCGCCGCGCACGAGTACGCCGTGCCGTGCGCCCGCTCCCGCGCCGACCATCACCGCGGTCGGCGTTGCGAGTCCGAGCGCACAGGGGCACGCGATGATGAGCACGGCTATGGCGTTGAGCATCGCGGTATTGAGCGCGGGTTCCGGACCGAACTGCCACCAGGCCAGAAACGTGACTGCCGCGATGGTGAGGACGCCGGGGACGAAGTAAGCAGCCACGGTGTCGGCGAGCCGCTGTACGGGGGCGCGTGAGCCCTGCGCCTCCTGCACCATACGGATGATCTGTGCGATGGCGGTCGCGCTCCCGACCTTGGTCGCTTCGATGGAGATGCTGCCCGACGCATTCACGGAACCACCGAACACCACGTCGCCCACTGCTTTCTCAACAGGGATGCTTTCACCGGTGAGCATGGACTCGTCGATGGAGGTAGTCCCATCGGTCACGACTCCGTCCACCGGGATGCGTTCGCCGGGGCGGATGATGACGACGTCGCCGGGGACAACGTCGCTGGCGGGCAGGTCCTGCTCCTCGCCGTTCCGCGTGACGCGGGCGGTCTGCGGCTGCATACCGATGAGCGCGCGGATGGCGTCGGACGCGCTTCCCTTCGCCCTGGCTTCCAGCAGCCTCCCGAACAGGACGAGCGCGATGATGGCGGTGGAAGTATCGAAGTAGGTGTGCCCGCTCCCGATCGTGCTGCCGGAGAGGGTCACGGCAGCGCTGTAGAAGTAGGCGGTCGACGAACCGAGCGCGATGAGCGTGTTCATGTTGGAAGTGCGGTGCCGCAGTGCGCTCCATGCGCTCGCGTAGATCTGGCGTGCCGCGCCGAACTGAACCGGTGTCGCGAGCACCAGCGCAACGACGTTGAGCCAGGCCATTCCCAACGCTCTCTCGACGGCAGGGACGACCATCAGCAGCATGATTACAGCGGCGACGGCGATGCCGAAGGCGGCGCGGTTGCGAAACCCGCGTATCTCCGCGCGGCGCGACAGCCGCTCCAACTCGGCGGACATGGCGTCCGCTCCGGTGACGTACGCGCCGCTGAACCCTGCCGTAGCTGCGGCATCCCGCAGCGTGGCCGGAGCCACCGCACCCGGGACGAGCGTGAGCACGAGTTGCTCGGCAGCGAGGTTCGACGTCGCGCCGAGCACGCCGTCCACGGCAGCGAGCCGCGATTCCAGCGCCTTCGCCATCTCCGCATCGGCGAGGCCGGGCACGGTGAGCACAGCGTTCTCTTCCGCTATGCCATAGCCCACCGACCGCACGGCGTCCCGCATCGCCGTGATGCCGTGCTCCGACGGGGCGAACGTCACCGCCGCTGTCTCCGAGGCCAGGTTGACCACGACGCCGGATACACCGCTGACACCGGCGAGCGCGTTCGTCACCGTGCTGACGCACGCGGCGCAGGTCATCCCTTCAATGGGCAGGACGACGTGCCGTGCGTGCTGCTCTGCCGTTCCGGTAGTCATAGGGAATGTGCGTCTTGTCGCGCTGTTAAGGGCCAGTGGAGAGATACTACCACTGGGCGCGCAAGCCTATACTTGCGCCGATGAACGATATGATGGCGATAGGGGCCCTGCTGATCGTGGGGCTGGGCGTGCTGGCGGCGCTCGTCGTGCTGCTGGCGCTGTTCACCCCCCTGACATGGTGGGGAGCCCTGCTCCTGCTCCCCGTGCTGGATGCGGCGCTGATCCTCTGGGTGCGCCGCATACTGAAGCGCCGCACGTCCGCTTCCGGAGAGGCAGGCGGCTAGAAGGGCAGCCCCCAGATGGGGTACCACTCCTTGATGGCGCGGCTGGTGGGGATGTCCCGGCGCGAAGCCTGCTCCATCCGCAACTCCAGGGGATGGTCGCGGGTCTCCTGCGGGCCGTCCGGCGCCGGGGCGAACGGCGTAAACGCCCTGATGCGCGGCTGGTAGATCCAGTAGATCTTCTGCCCCTTCCACATGAACGGATAGACCGCCGCGAGTACACGCGGGCCGATCCCCACCGCTGTGAGCGTTTCACCGACGATCCGGGTCGAGTTTGCGAGCCCGGGCAGCCCGGAGTCCTGCACGATGATCCAGGGATGAGGGTGCTCTGAATCGTCCAGCTCCACCTCCCACCGCGGTGCGTCGCTGGACTTCAGGTGCGCCAGCGCCCGTTCCAGTTCAGCCTTCGCCTGGACGGCGTCCTGATCTTCGGACGGACGGACGAGCACGCCGACCTTGCCGGTCGTCAGGGTATCGAGTACCTGCTCGAACACCTCGGCGGCGCGACCCATCGCATCCTGCGCCTCGCCCCACTCGGCGTTACGTGGCTTTGAGAAGAAGCGGCACATCAGGCTTACCCTGTCAGCATCGTCGTCCGCTCCAGTTCGAGCAGGCGCTCGATGCGGCGGGCCATCGGAGGGTGTGTCGAGAATACACTGGCGAAGCCGTCGCCTATGGCGGGCATGATGAAGAAGGCGTTGAGCGGCTCGGCGCGGCGGAGGTCGTTCTCGGGGAGGCCGGTGATGGAGCCGCTGATGCGCTGGAGCGCGCTCGCCAGGTCGCGGGGACGGTTGGTGAGTATGGCAGCGCCCCGGTCGGCCGCGTACTCGCGGTAGCGCGAAAGCGCGGCGATGAGCACCTGGCTGATCACCCAGACGAGGATGGTGACGAGGTACGCGATCATGATGTACCCGCCGCCGCTGTGCCTGCTGCGCCCGAAACCTCCGCCGAAGAGCGCCGACCAGAAGAAGAGCGACATGAGCGTGGAAGCGACGACCGACAGGAAGCTGGCGTACGTCATCACCTGCACGTCGCGCGAGGCTATGTGGCTTATCTCGTGGGCGAGCACGCCCTCCAACTCCCGCTCGTTCAGAACGCGCATGAGCCCGGTCGTGACGGCGACGGCCGCGTGCTTCTGACTGCGGCCGGTAGCGAACGCGTTCGGCACGGCCATGTCCGCGACGGCGACCTTCGGTTTCGGTATGCCCGCCATCATGGCGAGCCGGTCAACCATCGCGTGCAACTCCGGCGCTTCCTCGGGCGTCACCACCTTCGCGCGCATGGAAGTCAGCACGAGCTTATCGGAGAGGAAGAACTGCACGAGCACCAGCACGACGGCGAAGCCGAGCATGACGGTCGCGCCCGCGACCGACACGAGGAACCAGAGGAAGAGTCCGTACACGAGCCCGAGCAGCAGCATCGTGAAGAGCATGCGTGCCCGGAGTTGGTTGTCCCGGCCCAGGCGGCGCGGTTGGATCATTGTCTATCGCTCCTGCCTTGCGCTCGCCTCTATACGAGGGGAGTGACCTCCATGATAGCGCGTTCGCCTGCGCGACGCTTCACCGGTAGCGGGGCTACCTAGACTGCCCGCAGTTTCTCTATGGCGGCGCGGAAACCGGGAACAGCGCCTTCCAGCGCGGACTGCTGTACGCAGTAGGAGATGCGGAAGTAGCCCGGCATACCGAACCCGCGACCCGGAACGACGAGCACACCCTCGTCCTGCAGCGCCTGGATGAGCAACATCTCGTCGTCCACCGGCGACTGCGGGAACAGGTAGAACGCCCCTTCCGGTTTGCGGACGCTATAGCCCGCGGACGTGAGCATGTCGCAGAGGTAGTCCCGTTTCGCCTGGTAGTCGCTGACGTCCACGGTGACGCGCTGCAGGTCGCGCACGAGGTGCTGCATGATGGCGGGCGCGTTCACGAATCCGAGCACCCGGTTGCAGAAGACGAACGCGTTCATCAGCTCGCCCGCCTCCTCGCAGCCCGGATGCACCGCCAGGTAGCCGATGCGGTCACCGGGCAGGGCGAGGTCCTTGGCGTGGGATGTCGCGGTGATCGTTCGCTCGTACTCGTGCTGCGGGAACGGGTATGCGAGGCCGTCGTAGATGATGCGGCGGTACGGTTCGTCGCTGATGAGGTAGATGTCGACGCCCAACTCATCGCTCTTGCGCCGCAGCAACGCCGCGAGGTCGGCAACGAATGATCGGGAGTAGATGACGCCCGCGGGATTGTTCGGCGAATTGAGGGTGACGACCTTCGAGCGCGGAGTGAGCTTGCGCTCCAGTTCGTCCAGGTCCGGAGTGAACTCTTCGTCGCAGCCGACGACAACGGGCGCCGCGCCGTGGTTGCTGGGGTAGAAGAGGTACTCGGCGAAGTAGGGCGTCAGGACCACCACCTCGTCGCCGGGGTCGCAGAGGGCGCGGATGGCGACGTTGAGGGCGGCTGCGGCGCCGCACGTCATGAGCACGTGCTGGGCATCGTAGGGAAGCCCGGTCTCCTCAGCCAGGGTCTCAGCCACGGCCTGGCGCGTCTCCGGGTAGCCCGCGTTGGGCATGTAGCGGTGCGCGCCGGGCGTTGGATCGTCAGCGAGGCTGCGCAGCGCGTCGAAGAACTCGGACGGCGGCTCGACGACCGGGTTACCGAGCGAGAGGTCGAAGACGTTCTCCTCGCCGCGTTCGCGCTTGAGGGCGATGCCGAGCTCGAACATGCGCCGTATCCACGAGCTGTTCTCCATGTGCTGCCTGACGTTCGACGCGATGGCCAACGCTCACCTCCCGGAGTTTCGGAGCAGCCCGCCGCCGTTGATGCGGCGCGCCTGCCCGCCTGCTGCTAACATTGCCTCGTTAACCCTACGATACCGGAGGGACGGATGGGTGCGGAGACCGGCAAGCGTCTGGAGTGCGCCGAGTTGGGCGCGCAGTACATGATTACGAAGGGCGGGGACGGGGAGCTGTCCTGCACCCCCGCCACGGACGGCGAGGCCGACCAGCTCGGCAAGCGCTACCAGGACGAGACGACGGGCATCATGGTGCTATGCACGAAAGCGGGCACGTCCCGCATCCATTGCGACGGGCGTCCGATGGCGATGCTGGCGGCGCGCAAGCTGCCATCGTCCGACTAGGCAGCATCCTCGCCGTCGCGCCTGGCAATCGTAGTTTTTCCCTCCCACGCGCCCGGTACGTTGTGGGGGACACCCCCACTCCACCGGCAGAGGGGCACGCCCCTCTGCACTCCCCGTTCAGGGCTTGAGCCATTCGTAGAGGTGGTAGTGGTCGCGGGTCATGCCGAGCGCCTCATAGGTGCGCTGAGCGGGCTCGTTGCCCTTGTCGACGTAGAGACGCAGCCCCACGAGTTCATCGGAGCGCTCCACCTGGGCGCGCAGGTGCTCGTAGAGCGTCGAGTAGACCCCGCGGCGGCGCGCTTCCGGCATCACGTAGACCGAGTGTATCCAGAGCACGGTGCCGTTCCGCCAGTCGCTCCACTCCGTCACGGTCATCAGCATGCCGACGGGCGCCTCGTCCTCCTCGGCGAGCCAGTAATCGGCGTGGGCCCGGTCCTCGAGCACGGCGCGAACGCCCTGAGTGAGGGTCGCGCGGTCGAGCTCCGCGCCTTCGCTCTCCGCGGCCATCGCGATCTGCGCGTCGACGATAAACGCGAGGTCGTCCCGGTTGGCGCGGCGTACGGCAATCATCGCGCGTGGGCGGAGAGCGGCGGGGAGATGCGAACGGGTCGCACGGCTACGCGGCGACCCGGCGCATGACGGCGACGACCTTGCCGTGCACCTGCACATTGTCCGCTGGGACTATGATGGGCTCCATGTCCGGGTTCGCGGGCATGAGGCGGACGTGATCGCCCTCCAGGTAGAAGTGCTTGAGCGTCGCCTCCTCCTGCATCGGCAGCCAGGCCGCGACCATGTCCCCGTTGCGCGCGTCGCGCGTGTGGCGGAGCACGACGATGTCGCCGTCGGTCACGAACGCGTCAATCATCGAGTAGCCCTTGACGCGGAGTGCGTAGAGGTTGTTGGGGTCACGGGGCGTCAACTCGGGCGGCAGCGCGAGCGAGTCGCGGTCCTCGTCGGCGTAGGCCGAGGCCTCGGGGACGGGGATCGGTTCGCCGGCGGCGATGGCGCCGAGGATCGGGACGCGGGCGACCTCGACGAGGTCCGGCTCCGACTCGCAGACGAGCTCGATAGCGCGGGAGATGTCGGGCGAACGCCTGATAAAGCCGTCGCGCTCCAGCAGGCGGAGGTTGTAGTCGACGACGGAGGTGGAGCTGATGCTGCACGCGAGCTGTATCTCGCGGATGGAGGGCATGTAGCTGCGGTCGGTGTGGTAGTCGTGGAGGAAGTCGAGTATCTGCTGCTGACGGGTCGAGATGGCTGGCATGTGCGGCCTCCATGCGGATTCAGAACGAGCGTTCGGGCGAACGTGCGTTCTAAATCCTAGAAGGCAAGTGCACGACTGTCAACGGGATGGTGTCGCAGTTTGCGCGGGGTTATGCGCCGGGGCTGCTATTCGGCGGAGAGGGCGTTGAGCCGCCGGGTGAGGCGGGACTTGCTGCGCGCGGCGGCGTTGCGATGGACGATGCCCTTGGAAACGGCGCGGTCCAGCCTGCTGACCGCGGTGAGGACTGCGCCACCCGCCGTGTCGCTGCTGGTGTTGAGCGCGCGGACGGCTTTCTTGACCGCTGTGCGCGTGCTGGAGCGGACGCGGCGGTTGACGATGCGGCGGCGCTCCTGGATCCGGGCTGCTTTCTTCGCTGGCATTGGTGCTCCGTGAAGCCTGTACTTGTCGCTGACGGCCTATTATCGCTCACCGGGGCCGGGTTTGGCCAGAGGTGGGTTGCCCTTGGCGCGACCAAGGAGGCCAACCTGCGGGGAATTCTGGCCCCCTTGGTCTGAGATTACGAGTGAATCAGGCTGCTTGTTTGGCCCCCTTGGTCCCCTTGGTTTGGCGCTTCCGGCAGGCCATGGCCTGCTTCCCGCGACCAAGGGGGCAAGGGGGCCAACGGTTTGAAACTTTGGGGGCGTGACCCATAGATCCTGTTTATGGGTGCTGCGCAAGCCATAAACGCAATCTATGGGGTGCTGCCGGCACAACGGCCATGCAACCAGCGTACGGCATCGCGGGGCGTCCGCGAAAGGAGCGCGTGTCGCGGTACAACTCACATCGATGGACAGGATGTACAGGATGGGGAATACCGAGGCCGGTCGCCGGTGAGGAGATGCGTCAGTCGCGGGCACGTGCAACGCGGTCCGCAGGCAGCAGCGTTCCTTCGTAGCCGACGAGCAGCGAGCCCCACGGCGCCTCGATGCGGACGCTCACGTCCATCGCACCGGGGACGCTCACGGAGCGGCGCTCGGCCCCCCACGTGTGGACCGACAGCCAGCGCGGGACGGGCCAGCGCCGCCCGAGGAAACGCAGCAGCATCCGGTCCGACCAGTGGGTGAGCGACTCGGTGTCCGACGTGACGGTCATGGGGAAGTCCAGCGAGCCGTATCGCTCGATCAGGAGGCCGTCCTCGGCCCGCTGCTCGGTGGGGAAGCGCCATGCGCCGATGCGCCGCTCCCAGCGCTCGCGCTCGCCCTCACGCCGCACGTACAGCTCCACCGGCTCGCGCCCTTCCGTCCGGGGCATCCGGAGCACCCATCGCACGAGCCCGGCCCCGAAGAAGCGTCCGAGCGTCACGTCCATCTCTCCGCTCGCGGCCGCCTGGGCGTCCGTCCCGTGCACGCGCTTGAGCACGTCCGGCAGAGAGTGCCAGGCGTCGCCGAGGAGGCGTTGGTACAGGTTCACAGTTCTGTGTGAGGGTTGGTGGCCATGGAGATAGGGTAGCGGATGGCGGGTGAGAACCTGGACCGCCATTGCCGAGAGTTCTCATTGGAACGGGACTCAAGGAAGAAGACGGCATGCGGAACTTAAGTACCAGCATCATACCGGAGATACCTCATTGACTATATCCCACCATTAAGTGAAATTAGGATGATGCAAAGGCAATCGGTAACCGGGCGAGTACACCACCAGCAGAGCGAGATTCTGCGTGACCCCCCAAAGCCTTCGGTGGACCGCGCCGCACTTCCACCCGGCCCCTCTGAGTTGCCCCTTATAGGCCAGGCGCGCCGTCTCCGGGGTGATCTGATCGGCCTCTTGCAGGAGTGTGCCACCTACGGCGACGTGAGCAC
>JAPOOH010000152.1 GCA_026713505.1 Chloroflexota bacterium
CAACGCTCGCCTGCCACTTCTCCGGTCTGATGACGGCTATAACTTCTTTCAAGGGGGCGCCTCCTGCGGCATCGCTTCCATCAAGCGTAGACGCAGGGTGTGTTGCGCCGATTACGAAAGTGTTGCGGGGTTGTTACATCGCAGCGACGGGTGACTGGCGCCATGGCACTGCGGCTCCGCCTCTCGCATGCAACGCCGGGACGCAGGTGCTCGTCCCCCCGTGGTAGGATTGCCGCATCCTGAACGAGGAGTAGGGCGATGGACATCCTGGCGATGGACGGCGACGGGCACGTTGAGGAGTGGGAGGGCACCTGGTCCGACGACTATCTCGATCCCGAGTTCCGCGACCGCCGCCCCAGGGTGGTCGAGACCGGCGAGTTCGAGCACGACTACATCTGGGACATCGCCGGCGAACGCATCCGCATCGGAGGCTCGCCCTCCAGCAAGGACGGCGTCGTCTCCACCGAGTACGAGATGATGGCGAAGTGGCGCGGCCCGCACGAGAGCGGCGAGTTCCACTCCGCCGAAGCGCGTCTCGCGGTGATGGACGCGGAGAACACGTACCTCTCCGTCAACTACCCCACGCTGTTGCTGGACTGGCCCATCGTCAGCGACCCTGCGCTCAACGCCGCGCTTACGCGCTCCTACAACAGCTGGGTTGCGGACATATCCAACCAGTCGCCCGACCGCCTCAAGTGGGTGACGGTGATCGACCCGCACGACCCCGCCGAGGCGGTGCGCGAGATGGAGCGCACCCGGAAGATGGGCTCGATAGGCGTCATGGTCTTCGGCGACTACAACGAGAAGGCGCTCGACGACCCGAGTTTCGAGCAATTCTGGGCCGCCGCGCAGGACCTGGACATGCCCGTGAACGTGCACCCCGGCATCGGCGCTCGGGCGGCCATCAAGGCCTATCGCAACATCGCGGGCGACCAGTTCCTGATGTCCGTGGTGCGTGGCTTCAAGACCATCTGCGGCTCCGGCATCCTCGACCGCTACCCGGGCGTCAAGGTCTCGTTCCTGGAGACGGGATGCACGTGGGTGGACTTCGCCGTCGCTGTCATGGACTTCACCCTGGACAACGTGAAGGACCGGCTGGAGATCGGCGCGATACGCTCCGAGCACAAGGCCATCGTGGAGCGCGGACTGCCTGAGGCGACGCCCCTGGAGTACATCAGGGACGGCCGCATCTTCATCGGCTTCGAGGTCGACGACGACCTGCTGCCCTACATGGTGAACAAGTACGGGACGGACTGCTGGGTGTATGCCAGCGACATCCCGCACGCGCACCGCGTGCCGGACTCCCCGCGCTACATCTACAACCGCCCCGACCTGACCGACGAGCAGAAGTCCCGCATCGTCTGGAAGGGCACCTCGGAACTCTACGGTCTGCCCGTACCGGAGGGAGTCGGGATCAGCGGCTAGGCTTCAGCGCGACCTTGGCGCCCCCGCCATCCGCGCACCTCACTTGTCATTCCCGCACCTCATCCGTCATTCCCGCGAAGGCGGGAATCCAGGTGCCCGACAGCGCACGCGGTGGAGGGGGCTGGGGTTACTCCTTGTGCTCCGGTTCGCCGCTCGGCTCGCCGTAGCGCTCTCTTGCCGCCGTCCCGAACCAGTCGCCAGCGGTGCGCGTGCTCGTCCAACCCTCTTTCGCAGCCGAGCCTCGCGTTCTGCGGGTCGCGGCCTTTGCCGCCCCGACGGCGAGCCTGGCTGCCCGGTCCTTCACCAGGAAGCCTGCGGCTGCCACGGCGGGTATCAGTATCAGGTGTGGGCGCATACCGGTCTCCTATCCGTACCCTCGTCTCGCAGGCGGGTGCAACTGACAAGGCGAGTTGAGCGGCTTGTTGTTCGCCGCAAATTCTATCGTGTGTCACACGGCTGCTGGAATCGAAGAGGGAGGCACAATACCCCCAGTTTCAGTGATGCGCCCGGTCTTCTCCGTCTACGCCCGCTTGTGCGCCACGACCTTTACGCTGGAGACGTCCGCCGGGGCGTCGTTCTCGATATGGGCCGACTCCCCGGTGATTGCGACGTCCTCGAAGCCCGCTTTGTGCAGCCGGCTGAGGTACGTGTCCTTCGGCTCTGCGCCGGCGCTGCACGTTACCCATGCCTCCGTGTCCTTGCGGGCCGGACCGTTGGGGTTGAGCGCCATCATGTCGGAGATGTGGAGCCTGCCACCCGGCGCGAGCACGCGGAACGCCTCCCGGAACACCGCGTCCTTGTCGGGCGACAGGCAGACCACGCAGTTGGAAATGACAACGTCCACAGACGCGTCCGGCAGCGGGATGTTCTCGATCTCGCCGTGGACGAACTCCACGTTGGTGAGGCCGAGCTTCGCCTGGTTGCTGCGCGCAAGCGCCAGCATGTCCGGCGTCATGTCGAGCCCGGTGACGTGGCCCGACTCACCCACCTGCTGTGCCGCGAGGAAGCAGTCGATGCCGCCGCCTGACCCGAGGTCGAGCACGCGCTCCCCTTCCTGCAGCCCAGCCAGCGCCGTGGGGTTGCCGCAGCCGAGCGAAATGGCGATCGACTCGGCGGGCAGGCCGGAAAGCTGCGCCTCCTCGTACAGGGTCATCGCACGGTCCTGGCCTGATGGGGCGCAACACGCGTCGGTGGCCACTTCCTCTACAGCAGTGAGCCCGATGACCACCTTGGCATCGTTCGCGTACCGCTCGCTCACCAACCGCTTGATCTCCTGGGGTTCCGTGGTCATTTGCTTTTCTCCTCGTCGTGCTTACCGTTCCCAGAGGCGCCGGCGGTCTACCTACGCTACATACGCGAGGTAACCGCCATCACAGCAGCCTTTCCAACTCTCCTCGTATACATCGAGCTTGCCGAACAGACCCTTGCAAAGGGCGTCAGACCCGAGGATCGAACCAAGATTGGCGACCTCAACCATGGTGGGCAGGCGAACGCCGCTCTCCCACCTCCTGACGGTGACGGGGTCTACTTCCATCAACTCGGCCAGCGCGACCTGTCGCAGGCACTTCGCCAAACGCTCCGAGCGGATGGCTCGTCCAACCCTCAAGGCCAACTCATTCCTGCTTACTCTACGGACCATCGCGTCTCTCCTGCATCCATGAGCGCGGAGCCGGGGTGCCCCCTGACTGCGGTAATAGAAATGTAAGTGGTCAAGGCTCGCTTCACAAGAACCGTGCTGGTACTGTTGCGAGTTGGGGTCGAGTCCAGGAATACGACGGGTCACAGGTCATGACCCTTGGACTCTCTGCTCAACGACAGTACCGCTGCGGCACGGTCGGCTTCGGTGATAGGCTTGCTCCATGACGGAACACAGCGCGGCATACCAGGCGTTGATGCGGCGGGTTGCGGATGGGGGCTACGCCCTGCTCGATGGCGGCATCGCCACTGAGGTGGCGCGTCGCGGCGGCACGCTGGGGGCATGGGCGAACCTTGCGAACGTCGAGATGCCGGATACGCTGCGCGCTATCCATGCCGACTTCATCGAAGCGGGCGCGGACGTCATCAGCGCTAACACCTTCGCCTGCTCGGAACTTCATCTCGCTGCGCACGGGATACACGGGCGCGAGGAGGAGCTGAACAGCGCGGCGGTGGCGCTGGCGCTGGAGGCACGGGAGCGCGCCGCAGTGGAGCGAGCACTGCCTGTGGCCGGCTGCATGACGACGGTCAGCTATCGGGGACCGGAGGGGAAGGTGGCCCCCCCTGAGGAAGACTGGGCGCTGGTTTCGCAGGCGCGCGCACTCGCGGACGCGGGAGTGGACTTCCTCAACGTGGAGATGCTGTCCCACGTCGAGCGCGCCAACGTCGAACTGGCCGCGGCGGCGACGGCGGGGTTGCCGGTATGGGCGGGGTTCTCCTCCGTAATGGACGAGGAGGGCAATCTCACGCTGTTGAGCCAGCCCGACGAACCGCTGGAGGAATCGCTGCGGCGTATCGACCTCTCCGGCGTCGACGTCGCGTTCATCATGCACACGCACGTCCCGCTGGTGGAGCCGTCGCTCGCCGTGCTGCGCGGCGTCTGGGACGGCCCGCTCGGCACGTACCCTCACGGGGGGACGTACACGCGGCCGTCCTGGAAGTTCGACGACGACTTCACGCCGGAGGTACTCGCAACGGGCGCCGAGCGCTGGCTGGCCGGCGGCTGCCGCATCGTGGGCGGCTGCTGTGGGGCGACCCCGGCCCACATCGCCGCGCTGCGCGGGGTCGTGGACGCGGCGGCACTCGACGGATAGGCTTTGTGTTCCCCTCTCCTCCCGGGAGAGGGTGCCGCCGCTCAACGGCGGTGGGTGAGGGCAGATCGATACGAGGAGAACGCAGATGCGGTTGCAGGACAAGGCCATCATCGTGACGGGAGCGGCAAGGGGACTCGGACGGCAGTACGCCATCCGCTTTGCCAAAGAGGGCGCGAAACTCACTATCGCGGACGTGCAGGACGTGAGCAAGACGGCGGAGCTCTGCCGCGCGGAGGGCGCCGAAGTCATCCCGCTGCGCGTCGACGTCTCCTCCGAGGACGAGACGCAGGACATGGCGCGCCGCACGCACGAGCAGTACGGCCGTATCGACGGTCTGCTGAACAACGCGGGGATGATGCGCGGGCTGGGGGTGAAGTCCATCCTGGACGTGGACATGGAGACGTGGGACCGCGTGTTCGCGGTCAACGCGCGCGGGACGTTCCTGGGCATCCGTGCCGTCTTCCCGTACATGCGGGAGCAGGGCTCCGGCACCATCGTCAACGTCAGTTCCGGCAGCACGCTCCGCATAGCACGTGGGCCGACAGACATGAACCCGCACTACGTCTCGTCGAAATCTGCAATCATCGGCATCACGCGTGCAGTGGCACGCGAGCTCGGGCAGTAACACATCAACGTCGTCACCGTTGCGCCGGGCTCGACGACCTCAGACACGGAGGATCCGATCGGCGCAGACGAGGCTGACCCGGAGCCGGAGGCATCGCTCGTGCGGCGCGGCGTGCCCGAGGACCTGACCGGCGTGATGACGTTCCTCTTCACCGACGACGCGCGATTCATCAGCGGCCAGATGATCGTCGTGAACGGCGGCAGGGAAGTGCACTAGGCGCATGGCCGAGCTGACCTGGGAGCGCATGGGCCGCTGCGCCCGCTTGGCGTGGGAGCACGGCGTCGAATCGTGGGAGAACGCAACGCGCGCCCGGCCCGGGGTCATGACCGGCCACTTGCTGCTCGGCGTCGTCCGCCAGCCTGAGTGCGCGGGCGGGCTGATGCTGCGACGGCTCGGCATCGACATGGCGCTTGCGGCCTCGATCACCGAGTTCGAGCTGTTGCACGGGCGTCCAGTCCCCGGCCACGGCGAGCGCGTGGAAGAACTGTGGGGCAGACCGCACACGCCGGAGGCGCTCCGGACAATGGAGCTGTCGCTGGACGAGGCGGAGCAGTCTCACTCCACCTATCCCATCGGCACCGAGCACATCTTGCTGGGGCTGCTGGCAATCCCGGAGGGCATCGGCTGCCGCACGATGGCGTACTTCGGCGTGGACTACGCAAAAGCCCGCGCCGCCCGCGACGAGATCTGGGGGCTGCTCAAGCTCACCGAGTGAGCGGACCGCCCATGCCGGAAAGACTCGTGATCTTCGACTGCGACGGGGTCCTGGTGGACG
>JAPOOH010000153.1 GCA_026713505.1 Chloroflexota bacterium
GGCGCCCCACCCTTGTCACGGCCATGGCCGGTCGATTCGATCCCAGAGCCCCGGTCGAACGTGCCGTCCTCGATGGCACCCATGTCCATGAAGCTGCACGCGAGGTAGTCGATCACGTGGTCGAGCTCCGCCTCGGTGGTCAACGACCTCGCTTTCTCCAACTGGACCTCACTGCTGTTGACGCCGAGGACGCTGACTCCCGCCTCCCGGGCGACACGGCGCATCGGGCCGCCGATCCCGCAACCGACGTCGATCACCGTCATGCCTTCCTGCAACTCCAGTTTGGCGATCATCAGCCGCTGGTGCCGCGCCTGGGAGTCCTCCAGGCTCTCGTGGGGCGAAAGCGGCGCGAAATGGAGGGACTCGCTCCAACCGAACACCATGAACTCGTTGCAGAGGTTGTAGTATTCCCTGACGGTTTCGGCGTGGTCGTAGCCCGCCGGTCCGTCATCCCCCACCTGCGCTCTGTCCATCCATCCGTCGTAGTGCTTGACACGGCGGCGGACGTCCGACCCACGGTACGCGGCCTTCAGGCCGTTGGACAGGTTGCGGAGTTGCATGGTCCCTCTCCTACGACTGAGCCTGTTCCGACTCGTGGTTCTGGTGAATGGCCTCTATCGCCACGTCGAGCTCGGCCCACTGGCGCTCGACCATGGAACGCAGGCGCATATTCTGGTAGGCGCCCCAGACCACCATGGCAGGCAGCACCAGCAGCACGGAGACTATCAGGGAGTAGACGATGGTGATGGTTGCCGTGATGCCGAACTGCTGGGAAGCAAGCAGCGGCGAGGCGATCAGCACGCCGAAGCCCAAGGCCGTGGTCATCGCGGAGCCGAGCAGCGCCGAACCCGTGGTCGCAAGCGTCCGGACCGCCGCACTCTCCGGATTGCGCGAACGGGTGAACTCCTCGCGGTAACGATGGATCACGTGGATGGTGTAGTCCACTCCGATCCCGATGGAGAGCGCGGTGATGATGGACGTGACGAGCGAGTAAGGGATGCCCAGCAGCGCCATAGTGCCCAGCACCGAGATGAGGACGAGCACGATGGGCCCGACCGCTATGACCGCCAGCGCCGGTTGACGCGCCGCAAGCCAGAAGAAGACAGCGAGAACGGTCAGGGCCGCCGCGATGGTGGTGCTGATGGCCTCCGTCTGCCGGTTTGTGATCGCGTCCGTCACACCGACTGAGACAACGCTCTCCGACAGTACCGTGACGGCGTTGTCGTCACCGGCCCAGAGCGCCTCTATGTCAGCCTGGAGCGTCTTTGTTGCCCCGGGGTCGTCGGAGAAGGTCAGGAACTGGAGCAGTATCGTGTCGATGCCGTTCGGATCGTTGACCAGGTTGTGCGCAACCGCGGGGTCCCTCGCCTCGAGTCTCTCCAGGACTTCCTGCATCAGGGCCGGGTCGAGTTCTACGCCGGCAGAGGCTTGGCTGAAGAGCGCCGCAAGCTCCGCGTCGTAGTTGTCGCCGGGCTGTCCACTCCGGGTTATCCAGTCCTCCAGGAGCAGTTCGTACGACGTTACGAGCGGTCCCGCCGCGGCCCGCGGGCGGCTTTGCTCGTCGTCGAAGGCGAGCCTCAGGTCCTGCAGGTTCAGGATAGTACGGGTCTCCGAAGCCTCAGCCTTTACCAGGACGCTGGCCATCTCGGTCGAGCCCCCGACGGCCGCGTCCAGCGTGTCCATGTCAGCCACCACGGACCCGTCCCTCGGCAGGATGTCGCGGATGCTGAACTCCGACTCGAGTCCCCGGGCCGCGAACCCCAGGACAATGGTCACGGCGAGCACGGCGACGAGGTAGGGCGCCGGGTGACGCGTGACCCTCCGTCCGAGCCACTCTGCCAGCCGCGGGATGCCGGGCAGGGCGTTCGAGAGGGGGCGAGGCATCCGCAACGTGCCGCGCGCCTCGCGCCGCCGGTCGATGATCGTCCGGGTCGCGGGGAGGAGCGTCAGCATCACGATCAGGCTCATGCCCACGCCCATGCCCGCGACGACACCGAAGTCGCCGATGACGCCTATGGGCGAGAAGAGGGTGGCCAACAGGCTGACGATCGTGGTGACCGCAGCCAGCACCAGCGGGACCGTAACGTTCCGCAGCCCCATCCGCACCGCCTGGACGACCGGCTGGCCTTCAAGCCGCTGCTCCCTGTAGTGGGAGACGCCCTGGATGGCGTAGTCCACCGTAAGGCTGATGAGGATGACGGGCACCATGGCGGTGAGGGAACTGGGAGGTCCTATCAGGCCGAGTCCATCCGGGCCGAGCCAGCCCTCGCCGCCGACAACCCACATGATCGCGACGATCAGCCCCAGCAGCGTCAGCAACATGTCCGACAGCGTGCGGGTGAAGAGCAAGAGCAGAGCGGCGATGAGCAACAGCGCAAGCCCGATCAGCGGCCCCATCCCCTCCTCAGTGGCCTTCTTGTACGCATCCTCGATGATCGCCGACGACAGGCTGGTCACGTCCGCCGCACCCTCGTCCCCGACAGCCAACTCGCTGATCTTCCGCTCAGCATCGTCAACGCGCTCGTCGTCCGTTTCGCGCAGGCGGACGACAGCGATCGCGACCGGCGTGCCGTCAACATCGGCGCCGGTCAGCTCAGCGAGCGCCTCCCCGACCCCGGGCACGTTGCGCACGGAGTCGATCTGCTGCTGTGTGACCGAGTCGAAGCTGTCCACCTGGAGCACGGCGCCGATCAGCGACGAGGGGGCGACAACCGCGTCTCCAGGCGCCAACAGTTCGGCGACGCCGGGGTCCTGGACGATGGAGTCCAGCAGGCGGTCCATCTGAGCGAGGCCCGACGGCGAGAGCGCGTCACCACGAAAGAGGAGCGTCACAACAACGACCTCACCGGCGTCCGCGAACCGGTCATCCAGCTCTTGCGTTGCCTCGGCGATGGGGTGACCTGGAGGAAGGAAGGCAACGCTTGCCCCCTCCGTCGGCGGCAGTCGTCGCTCAGTCCCCATGACCATTACGACGGTAACCATGAAGAGAACCAGAAGGGTAAGCCAGGGACGAACCGTCACGAGCCAGCTCATCCAGCCTAGTACGTTGTTCATGCTCTACCCCTTCACCTCGGTCTGCGGACGAAATGGCTGTTGCCTACGAGTCCGGTGGTACGACGCTCCTACGGAGGCGGGTTCATCGTACCGGCGAGTTATTGTACAGTCCGCTCAAGCGAATGGGGGAGCGGGGCAGCCGGGTCGCGGGGAGCGGAATAGAACTGGGCGCAGTAGGCACGGAACGTCATGATCTCGCCGTCGGAACGGGAGAGGCGCGGGAGAGAGCGGTAGCGTTTGCGGCTCCAGATGACCACGTCCTGTCGCACGTCCCGCTCCTGTTGCGCCGCGATGAACCGGTTCATGAGAGGGGCGCGCAGCCCGACGGGGAGGAACCCCAGACCGCCTACCCACCGCTTCGGGTTGCGTATCTCCCGCGCCTGCGAGACCAGCGACAGGTCGATGAGCTTGCCGTCGACGGGCGTCGCCAGCACCCAGAGGCGCATGTCCATGCCGATGGATTTCTCGCGGATCTCCACGAAGGAGTAGCCGAGGCCGAAGATATGGGTGTTGGCGGAGATGTCGAAATCAAAGGGTATGGTCCCGGCAATCCTGTAGCGACGCGTGAAATCGAAGTCGCTCCGCAGGTAGGCCCCATCCACCGATACGTCCCCGATGCGGTCCAAGTTGCCGTACCCGTGGACGTAGAGCAGGTGGCCCAGGTCCACCGAGTTTTCCGTGGTCTCCTGGGGATGGCCGGGGAAGCGAAGGGTGCGTATCGAGAGGCTGCTCCAGCCGGCCTGATCGGCCAGGTCCGTGGGCAGATGCCATTGCGGCGGGCGCCCCCCGATGCCCCACCAGGCAAATAGCAGTCCTGCTATCTCCTGGGTCTCGAAGACCTGCAACCGCGCCGCCCTGGGCGGAGGAGCGTTGGGAGTCGCTACGCACTCACCTGTGGCGTCGTACTCGAATCCATGGAACGGGCAGACGAGCCGTCCGCCGCGCACACGTCCTCCCGCGGCAGGCCCCAGAAAGGAGCCGAGATGCGGGCAGGTTGCCTCAGCGACGCAGACACGTCCGTCCTCGCCGCACCAGACGACGATGTCCTCCCCCATCCACGTCTTGTGGATGAGCCCGGCCTTCAGTATGGCGCGGCGGCTCGCAACGAAGTACCAACCTTCAGGGAACGGGGAGATGTCCGGTGTATCCGGAGGCTCCCCAAGCCTTGTAGACATCGAAGCAATACCTCCTCGCCCTGATCCTCTCGCCGGTGCTCCTCGCAGGTCCACACATCCATTCTAGGATACGAGACCCGCTAACCTATTCCACTCGTTGCCTGGACGGGAAGCGTCACGTTTCCGAGAGGGACGTCGGCCAGGAGCTGGCCCCGGAAGACGTCTCCTCTTCTTCGATGTCCTCTACTCTCATAAGGAGGGCCGGCAGGATCGCAAGCAGGGCGAGGAATCCTGAGATCATGAAGAGGTTCTGGAACACGGTAACTCCGGCCTCTATCAAGGGGGCTTCGGTCTCCTCGAATGTCGAACCGATGGTCACGTCGGCAGTGAGGCTGTAGAACCGCTCGATACCCCAGGCGGAGAGAGTCGCCAGCCCCAGCGCCATCCCGACCATCCGCGAAGCGGTGATCAGCGAAGCAGCGGCCCCCCAATAGTTGCTGGGCGCCGCGCTCAAGGCACTCACACCTATGGGAGGTATGACCAGCCCGAAGCCGAGGCCCGCCATGACCAGAGGCAACGTCAGCCTGAGCTGCTCCACCTCCGTCTCCCAGCCACTCATGAACAGGAGGCCGATTCCAATGAAGGCAAGGCCGGTTATGCACACCGTTCTGACACCGGTCCAGCGGAGGATGTAGCCCCCCACAACGGCCCCTATCGGAATAGCGGCCGTAAGCCTGACGAGGTGCAGGGCACTCTCCCAGGGGTCCTTCTCCATGACGGTCCCTGCCATGAGGGGCACGGCCACGAGCGAGATGATCAGGGCAACGCCCACCAGGAACTGGGCGATGTTGGAGGAGAGGAACGCCCTGGAGGTGTACAGGAACGACGCCAACAGGGGCTGCTCCGTTCGCCGCTCCAACAGCACCAACAGCAGGACCAGGCCTACGCCGCACGCTATGAGGAAGTACGGGAAGATCGAATCCCCGGAGAAGATGCTCCTCTGGGACAGGCCGATACTGAGGACGGTAAGGGCCGCCCCCAGGACGAGCGCCCCGAAGTAGTCCATCTTCGCCCCGGGGTTCGGGCGGTTGGGGAGGATGGCCAGCAGTCCTATGAGGATGAAACTCTGGGGGATGTCCAGCCAGAAAATCCACCGCCACCCAAGCAACTCGATGATGGCGCCCCCATAGAGGGGCCCAAGCACGGAACCGGCTTCAGCCGAAGCAGCCACAAGCCCTATCGCGAGGCCTCTCTTCTCGGGCGACACGGCTGCGACGGCCATGGCGAGGCCGATGGGGACCGTCGCACCGCCTCCGAACGCCTGGACCACCCTGGCGGACACAACCCATTCGAAGTTCGGCGCGAGCGCCACGAACCCCGACCCAATCGACAAGAGGCA
>JAPOOH010000154.1 GCA_026713505.1 Chloroflexota bacterium
CGGGGGGCGTGCCCTCACCCGACGCGCAAGCGCGTCTACCTCTCCCAGGGGGAGAGGTGGGGGCGTTGTTCCTGCCTGCGCAGGTTGGTTCGACAGGCTCACCATGAGCGGGGGAGGCTATTTTCACAGGAACGACGGGCGCCCTCTTCACAAGAGCGACAGCCGACGATGGCCTATTCGGGTCGAGCTACGCCCTGATCTCCTCGCGCATGAAGCGGACGTAGGAGAGGGCAAGCAGGACGGCGACCATGGCGACGAGGACGACGATGTGCGGCCAGACGAGCTGGAGGCTCTGGCCCGCCGACACGGGCGTCGAGAGCAGTCCTTCCAGGCGTGCCGGCTCTACGGTGAAGAGGTTGAGCACGCGCCCGCCGATGGGGTCCAGGAGGATGGAAGTCGCTTCGGAGTAGAGGCCGGCGGGTGAGACGCGATTGGCCCAGGACTCGATGGTCACGCGGCGCACGGCGTCGTCAGTGGTCGCGATGTCGGGGACGATGCGGTCTGCGAGGACTCCGCCGAGGAGGGTGATGAGGAAGCCGAGGGCGAACCACATGCCGATGGAGGCGAGGGCGGAGGTGACGGTATTGCGCAGCAGCACGGACGCCGTGATGGCGAGCGCCAGCCAGAAGGCGAGGTAGGCGATGGTGACGAGGCCGAGGCCGGTGAGGCGCAAGACCTCCTCGCCTGTGGGGGCGATACCCATGCGGAACATGGTGAGTCCGACGACGACGATCATCATGCTGGAGACGACGAGGCCGAGCGTCAGGAGCGCGGCGAGGAACTTGGCGTTGTAGACGGAGTCACGGTGGAGCGGCTGCGCGAGGAGGCGGGCGAGCGTGCCCTGGGTGCGCTCGCCGTTGATGGCGTCGAACCCGAGTGCGATGCCGATAACCGGGCCGAAGAAGCTGAGGAACGAGAGCAGGGAGATGGGTACGCCCGCCGTGGTGGTGAAGACGTCCAGAAAGAAGAACTGACGCCCCGAGGCGGCGAGCTGCGCGAGGTCGACGAACGCGCCCCAGACGAGGCCGAGGGCAACGAGGCCGAGGAGCAGGGCGAACCTGCGCCTGCCGAAGTGGTCCGCAAGCTCCTTGAAGAACAGCGCAGTCATGCCTCGTCCTCCTGGAAGTAGCGGAGGTAGATGTCCTCGAGGGTACGGTCGTTGGCGCGCATCTCCAGCAGCCGTGCGCCGTGCTCGTGGACGGCAGCAGCAGCAGCGGCGCGCACGTCCTCGTTGCTCTCGATGACGACGTCGATGCCGGAGCGGGAGGACTCCCGGACGGAGGGGAGGGCGGCGAAAGCGGTGTCCAGGGCGGCGGTCGCGCCCTCGACCTTCAGCGTGATGCGGAAGCCGCCACTGTCGGTCTGGGCAGTCAGCGCGGCGACGGTGCCCTCCAGCACAATCTTCCCGTGGGACATGATGCCGACGCGATTGCAGACGCGCTGGACCTCCACCAACTGGTGGGAGGAGAGAAAGACGGCGATGCCCTGCCGCGCGCTGAGCTCCTCAATGAGGCCGAGCAGCCAGACGATGCCGGCGGGGTCGAGGCCGAGCGTAGGATCGTCCAGGATGACGAGGCGGGGTTGCTTGAGCAGGACGTCGGCGAGGCCGAGGCGCTGCCGCATGCCGCGCGAATACTGAGCGACAGGCTGGTTGGCCGCGTCCTCGAGCTCGACCATGTCGAGCAGCTCGTCGATGCGCGGGCCGGCCTCGGCGCGCGGGATGCCGTTGAGCTCGGCGGTGAAGCGAAGGTTCTGCGCGCCGGTCATGTCGCCGTAGAAGCCGACGGACTCGGGAAGGTAGCCGACCTGGCGCTTGACGGCGAGCGGGTTGCGGGTGGGGTCGTAGCCACAAACGCGGACGGTCCCCCCGGTGGGCTCGGTGAGGCCGAGCATCATGAGGATGCTGGTGCTCTTGCCGGAGCCGTTGGGGCCGAGGAAGCCGAAGACCTCGCCCGCGCCGATAGTCAGGTCGATGCCGTCCACGGCGGTGAAGCCGCCGTAGCGCTTCGTGAGCCCGCGGGCCTCGATGAGCGTCGCAGTGCTGGTCATCGCCTTCCGAGCCTCACGAAGAGCCCGCCGAGGATGAGGATGACCAGGCCGACGAGCACGATGCCGAGCCAGCCCCAGATGGTGGACTGGGCCACGGTCACGCGGAGCTCGAGCGAGGCGTTCGTGTCGGGGTGGTCGGCGTGCAGGGTGATGAGGTAGTCGCCGGGGATGGCGTCGGCCGCCGGGAGGATAGTTGTGATGATGTCTATCTGCTGGTCGTTGGGCAGCGACGGGATGGGCGACTGTTGGAAGGTCACGTTCCAGCCCTGAGGCGAGGTCGCGCGCAGGTTGATGTCCGCAAGATCGCCTGTGCCGAAGTTGGTGAGGCGGAGCGTGGTGGAGGCTTCCTCGCCCGCCGTGGCGTCCAGGTTGAGCAGGCCGGTATCCGTGCTGAGGAATACCTCGCCGCGCCCGCGGATGGACACCACCAACGGGGCCTCCGCATTGAAGCCTGCATCATCCTGCACCTGGACCAGGACGAGGTAGTCGCCGGTGTCGGTGTTGCGGGGAGGGGCGACGCGTACGTCGACGCGCTCGTTGAGGGCGTCGCCTACGCTGATGCTGGAGATGACGCGCTCCTGGCCGAAGGAGGGAGAGAAGGTGATGTCCCAGCCGGAGGGCGCCTGTCCGGTCTCATCAATCACACCCGCGGTGAGGTTGAAGGAGGTGTCCGCGCCGGTGTCGTTGTCGATGACGATCTCGAACTCGAACTGGCTGGTGGAGGGGCCACTCAGGGCGGGGAACGTCACGGTGACCGCCACTCCCGTGTCGGTGGGGGCAGGGGGCTCGGGCACCTCGATGGTGTAGCTGGCGCTGTCGTACTCGACACTGCCGTCCGGCGAGGTGACGCGTAGGCCGAAAGAGTAAGGGCCGGCCAAGGGACGCTCGTCCGGGAGGTCGACGCGGAGGCGGAGGCTCTGGCTGGGGCCGGTGTCGTCGGGCGCGGGAGGTTCGACGACGATCTCACCTACCTTGAAGTCGAAGAAGCGGTCCCAGACGGCGATGTCCCACCCCTCGGGGATGCGATCGAGGACGATCTTGACGAGCTGCCGTTCCGAGGTGGTGTTGTAGAGGTCGACGGAGAGGTCGGTGCGGGTCTCGCGAGGACCCATCTCCAGGGCGCGGACGGCAGAGTCGAGCCGCACGTCGTCGGAGGGGTCCTGGGCGAACACCGCGGTGGTGTGCAGTCCAACAGCCAGCAGCAGCGAGGCGAGAATAAAGACGAGGCGTCCGATGCGCATGTTTCCGTTTACCTCACGATGGGTTCGTTCCCTACGACGCTCTGATAGCGTCCAACTCTCGAATTATACCAAGACGCGCGAATCCTGTTCGCCCTCTTTGTGCGCCCGTCCCGCCCATCGTTGCCGCGCATGCCTAACCGGACACGCGACCGGGACATCGAAGCGGGGCTGCCGGTATAGTCATATGCGGGCCGAACGGAAGGCAACGCGAAGGTCACAGGTGACGGCAAGACACGGCGAACAGGCAGGCGCATCGCGGGTGCGGGCACTGCGCAACATCCTGGACATGGAGGCGGCCAACGGCTTCGCGGACAGGGCCGTCGCCGGTGGGCTGGACCGTTTCCTCGAAACGCTCCGGGAAGAGGCGGGGGCGACCCCTGCACTCAAACCGCTGGAAGAGCACGGACTCTTCTCCGTGGCGTACGCAGAACTCGACGCGGGGCAACGGGAGCGCTGGGCGGGCGAGGCCCGTCGCTTCCTCGGCGGGCGCCCCGCCCGCGGGGTC
>JAPOOH010000155.1 GCA_026713505.1 Chloroflexota bacterium
CGTTCTCCAGCGCCGCCTTCGCCACACCCATCACGTTGTAGCCGGGGTACACCTTGTCCGCGGCGTGGAACGTAAGCGTGAGGATGCTCCCGCCGTCGTCCATCTTCGCGGCGGCCGCGCGCGCTATCGGCAACAGTGAATACGCGCTCACCTCCAGCGCGGTGCGGAAACCGTCCGCCCCAGTCCGGGAGAACGCGCCTTCGAGGTCGTCCCGGTTCGCGAACGCCACGCTGTGCACGGCGACCCCGAGCGGCGCGACCGATGCCGCGGCGTCCACCGCCGCCGTCACCGATGCCTCGTCCAACACGTCACACTCCACCGCCTGCGTCCGCTCCATCCCTTCGACGAGCCCGAGCACGGAGCGCCCCATCCGCTCGTTCTGGTAGGTGACGGTGAGCGCAGCGCCCGCCGCGTGCAGGTGCTGGGCGATGGCCCACGCGATGCTGCGCTGGTTGGCCACCCCGAATACGACGGCGCTGCGGCCGGACAGGTCTATGGCTACAGCCATGTCAGGCGTCCTCGCCCGGCCTGCCGACGTACTGCGCTTCTCGGGCGTGCGGGCCGTGCCTCGGGTCCGGAGTGAAGACGACGTCCGGGCGGCGGCGGCCCCGCCGCATCTCGTGCTCTATCAGCTGGAAGTCCCTCTTGGGGATGAGGTGCAGCAGGCCCTGGAACGCGAGCGGCCAGTCTTCCGGCGCCCAGCGCTTCACGTACTCCATGCGGGGCGCGATGAGCCGCGCGTCCAGCACGTGGTCGGCGTCCGGCACGACGTCGGGCTTCGTCTTCACCCGCCAGGCCAGGGGATCGCTCCCCTCAAAGCCGTCCCAGAGCGGCGTCTTGTCCTCGTAGTGTGTGCCGGATATGGACGCTATCGCGCCGAACACCAGCCGGTGCATCACATAGAACAGCACACGGTCGCCTATCTCCATGCGCTGTACGCGCCGCCGCTGCTGACGACCCATGGCCAGCACCGAAAAGTCCTTCTCGGCACACGCGTCGAAGTACTCCGGCCAGACGGAAACCATCCAGTAGTTGCGCGGAGCGTTTGCCACGTATTCATACTACCATGCGCCCGCTGGACCTCAGACAGGCCGCCCTCACGGACCGGGCGCAGATGGCGGCGAGAAGAGGCAGGAAGGCCGCCCTCCGACCATGCGCGTGAAACCGATCTTCCCCATCGAGATGGTGTATGCCGTCTCCCCGACCGCCACGGTGATCATGGGCGACTCGCTGATGTATGTCGTGCTGCCCGTGGCGGCGATTGAGTTCGGTGTCCAGGAGCAGTTCGGCCTTGCCGCATCGTTCTGGATCGGTCTGGCGCTCAGCATCAACCGCTTCATCCGGCTGGGGAGCAACGCCTTTGCCGCCTCCGTGTACCAGCGGTTCGGTGTGCGTTGGCCCTTCGTCGCCTCCATCGCCGCCGGCGCCCTGACGACCCTCGCATACGGCCTGGGTAGCGGAATCGCGGTGCTGTTGCTGGCACGGGCTGTCTGGGGCGTCTCCTACTCCTTCATGCGGCTCGCCGCGCACCTGACGGCCTTCCGCGTCGGCACATCCGCCATGCGGGGCAGGATGATGGGCATGTTCAACTCCGGGCAACGGTTCGGCAGTTTCGTCGCGGTCACTGCGGGCGCGATGGTGTTTCATCTCACTTCGAGAGAGGTGACGTTCACCGTCCTTGCCGGCGTCGGGCTGTTCGGCGTCCTCATCGCCACCAGGGTCCCGAATCTCAGGCCGGAGCGCATCCGCCCCTCCGTTCGGGGTTTGCGCAACCGCCTGAACGCCTGGGACCTCGCGATATCCAGGTTGCCCGGGTATGGCCGGAAACTCCGCACCTCCCTCCTTTCCATCAGCCTGATGCGTTTCGCCACCGCTTTCGGAGCGAACGGCCTCGCCATCGCTACTCTCGCGCCCTACCTCGCGGGATTCGCTGATGAGAACGACAGGGTGCTTGGTGGTTCTTTCGCCGTCGTGGCGCTCGCAGGCCTGCTGGTCGGCTTCAGGTGGCTCTCCGAGATCAGTCTGGGAGTGCCGATGGGGCATCTGTCGGACCGTGTCGGTCGACGGCTGGCCATCGCCTGCGGGATGGTAGCGATGGTCGCTTCGCTGGGAATGATGGTTGTGGCCGACTCCGCGGTCGCTGTAGTCATGGGGATGCCCCTGCTGTTCCTTGCAGCCGTGGGAGTGAACACGGCCCTAGACGCGGCCATAGGCGAGACGTCGACCAGTTCGACACGTGCCGCCGTCCTGGGTAGGTACTCAACCTGGCTGGACCTAGGGGCGGCCCTGGGCCCGTTCGCAGGGTTCCTGATCGCCGACAGGATCGGCTTCGACGGCGGGTTCCTCGTCGCGGCGGCACTCCTGGCGGGGACCTGGGCGTTCTACGTGGCTGCCACAGGCGACCCGCGCAGACGGCAGCACCGGCGGCAGTAGGCCCGGACGCGCGCTTCTTCTCCCCTCGCTGGGCCTTGGGCGTGGAAGCGTGGAAGCGTTTAGAATGGCCCTCGCCCACGATTCGAGAAGAACGCCCAAACAGGAGGCGGACGCATGAACTACCACTTCATCTCCGGCGACTCCCACATGGAGGGCGACACGGCGAACTGGACGCCTCGCGTCCCGGAGCGGCACCGAGACCGAGCCCCCAAGCTCGTGCGCCTCGACGACGGCACCGACGCCTGGTTCATCGACGGCAAGCAGACGCGCAAAGCGAACCCGGCCGACCTCTACGGAGGCAGGGGGCGCGAGCACTACCTGCCGTCCGGCGTGACGTACGAGGGCACGCCGGGGACCGGCTCGCCTCAACAGCGCATGCAGGAACAGGACATGGACGGCGTGGACGCCGAGGTGCTCTTCCCCGCCCAGGCCACAGGCCCGCGCATGTGGCGCATGTGCGACGACGACGAGGCCTACCTGACCATCGTCCGCGCCTACAACGACTGGCTCATACAGGACTACTGCGCCGAGAACCCGGACAGGCTCATCGGCGTGACCATCATGCCGATCATCGAAGACCTCGAGGCACACATCGAGGAGCTGAAACACTGCAAGGAGATCGGGGCGAAGGCGATCATGCTCCAGGACTTTCCGTCCGGCAAGCAGTACCCGAGCCTCGAGGACGACAAATTCTGGGAGACGGCGCTCGACCTGGAGATGCCCGTGACCGTCCACGTGGACATCGAACGCACCGGCAAGGGCCCGTTCCTGGACTACCCGAAGGCCACCCCCGAGTTGCTGAAGGAACTGGAGGCGCCGGGACGGAGCTTCCCTGAGCAGATGGCGCGGTTCAGCCCCATCAAGGGCAGCGGCGCGCTCCCCGCCGTCCAGTGGGTCCTGTCCGGGCTCTTCGACCGCTTCCCCGACCTCAAGATACTCTTCGCCGAGAACCAGA
>JAPOOH010000481.1 GCA_026713505.1 Chloroflexota bacterium
AGACCTTTCTGCACTGCATGAGATCATCGTCATCGTATTGCTCTGCGCAGGCGCGATTGCACTGCCATGACTCCACATCGAGCGCTTCCTGCGCGGCTTGGGCTCTCGCCAGCTCCGCCTCCCTTGCGCGGGTGCGGGCCTCCTCTTCCCGACGCACGATCGTGGCCTGCGCCGCATCCAGAATCCTCAGCGCAGTCTGGTACTGTTCGCCATTCCGTCCGGTCTCCTGCAGGTAGCGTGTCGCCGCGCCCATGGCGTCCTCGTGCCGACCCGACCCATGCAATGCCTGCGCGTACCTGACCCAATGGCCGGACGGAATCTCAAGTCCGTGTTGCCGGTACATCTCCCACGCGTTCTCAAGTGCTTCAGTCGCCGCGTAGGGGTTGCCTTCCTCCTGGTATCGCTCGGCCGCCACCAGCAGCAAGTCGATCCGGATCTCCGGCGCCAGGTCCTGTCCGAAGCACGGCACCATTGCCAGCGCGGCAACCAGTCCGAGAAAGTTCGTTGTTTTCCGAATCGCCCGCTTTGCTTCCATCGCAATGCCTGTCTGAATCGTCTGGCCCGATTCTCCCTTGCCGGGACGGGGGCCGTCAAAGTATTCGGTCGTGGCTCTGTGTCGGGAGGGCAGTTGGCATCCCTTCACGGCGCCAGCGTCTGATCGACGCGAAAGCCCGTGCAGTCGTCGTGTCTGTCCGAGATTCGGTCTGCGCGGGAAGACACTCGCACATACCGCACCTGCCGGACCAGGAGCCGTCACGGGTCGCACGCTGCGAACAATCGGGATGCGTCGCGATGGTTCCTGGCGCGTTATCCGTAGCGGTGCCCGGTCATCCGGCACAAGGAGTGCGCAAGTGTCGAATCGGTGAGCGCCGTCATCGGTTCGCAGCCTCCCGCAAACGCGCCAGATGGGAGTGCACCCTCTCTTCCAGCGAGCGGGCGTCGATCGCGTGCTCGAACGCGTCAACCGAAGCCAGCAGGTCGGCGCCGGACTCGTTAAGCATTTCGTCGATCGCCTCTTCAACCTCGCCCGAGGCCCGCTTGAGTCTGCGCATGTCGCGCTTCGTCTTGTCCGTCAGATCGACCGTCCAGCGGCGACCGTCTGCGGGGTCGTCCGTGAGCTCGAGGTAACCGCGCGCCACGATCTGAGCGATTAGCGAACTCACCGACGGGCGCGCCGGACCCGGACCGCCGAATCCGGACAAGACGCACAGTTGCGGGCCGGACTTACCCACCCCTTGTGCACCGCCCCGCTGGAGTGTCGGAGGCACGCGGGTCGGTGCACAAGGCGTGGATAAGTCCGGCTCGCGAGACCCCGACGCCGTCACTCGAGCCCCATTTGGGTGGGTCAATTTTGACGCCGATTGACACTCAACTCCCTGTGTTGCGGTGTCATGCCGACAATCGGAGCGGCGCAGCCTGACGATTCTACGGCTTGCGCCGAACTGTCGGCATGTTCACTTCGAGCGCGGCCTCTGACCGACCCTGATGGTCCGCCGCAACGGGTTGTTCGCCTGGACCGAAGTCGGCGCCGAGCGAGTCGGCGCCAACCCGTACTCATCGTCGACGAAGCCCACCACGTCAGAAACGACCTGCTCGAGGACCTGCGCCTGCTGACCAACTTCGCCATGGACTCCGCTTCCCGGCTGTGCCTGGTGCTGGTGGGACCGACCCAACTGCGACGGCGACTTAGCATGGCCCTGCACGAATCGCTCGCCCAGCGGCTCATCGTCCAACACCACCTGCGCGGACTCCAGCGCGAAGAGCCCGAACACTACCTCGCCCACCGCCTGCGCCTAACCGGCTGCGAAGTGCCCCTGTTCGAACCGCCCGCCGCCGAAGCGCAGTTCCAGGGCGCCCGCGGCATGCCCCGGATCGTCAATCGCATCGCACACTACGCGGAGTCCGCGACGCGATTCCTGCTTTCGTCCGACCTTCGGGTCGAGCACAACCAACTGGTTATGGACCTAGTGTAGGCGGCGGAAGCGGCGCTGGCTCGTGAGAGGGATGCCCAGCGCGCACGGGAGGCCGCGCAACAGGCGCAGACGGTGGCCGATACAGCCGCGCGAGAGAGCCGATCCGCAGGAAACGGGAACGGCCCGCAATCGTGCGAGGTTCCCGAGTTTCCGTACCCCAACGACGTTCAGAGTCTCGGGCTGAACTGGTGCCCATCGAACGTCGACTTTCAGCTTCGAGCGTTGGCGCTTCAGGCCGCCGGTGCATGGCGTGCGATACTCGGTCGAACCTCGTTGACGCCTGAGCAGATTGCGGCCCGGCATGGTGAGATCGTGACTGTCTGCGATCGACTTGAATCGCTGGCCGGCCTCAACCTGGGCGAATCCTGTCGCTGCCCTTCGGGCTCCCGGCCGTAGTTGAAGACCCGTTCGTTGACGCCGACGCCCGCCGCCTCAA
>JAPOOH010000156.1 GCA_026713505.1 Chloroflexota bacterium
ATCTTCACCATCTCCGGGCCCTCGTGGAGGACGACGGCGGCGAAGAAGCGGCCGCCGGTCATGTACTCCTCCATCGTGTGCTGGAGGTCCTCGGCGACGTAGCCCATGTAGTGCACCTGGTCTTCCATGCGCTTCATCCAGAACGGGAGCCAGCCGAAACCCGACTCCAGGATGGCGAGGTTGAGGTTGGGGTACTTATCGAGCAGCCCGGCGCCGAGGAAGGCGGCGGTCATGCGCATCGCTCCCCATGGGTGCGATGCTGTGCGTCCCATGAAGGGGTTGTCCCACAGGTCGCGGTAGCCGGGGTAACCGGCGGAGTTGCTGTGGTGGACCACGGCGAGCCCGGCGTCGTCGGCAGCGGCCCAGATGGGGTGCAGGTCCGGGTGGTCGATGGGGAAGTCGAGAGGAAGGTCCAGCATCACGCCGCGTGCCCAGCGCGACCCGCCCCACGTCTTTATCTCTCCTACGGCGTTCTCGATGTCGCGCGCGTTCGCGGTGATGAGCGAGGTGAGACGGTCCGGGTAGCGCGAGCAGACATCGTCCAGGAAGCGGTGGACCGCGCCGACCAGGGCGGCGTCCACGCTTGGGTCCTCGTGCCCGGTGAAGGCGCCGTGGACCATCAATTCCACGTCCACGCCCTCTTCGTCCATCTCTCTCACACGGGTATCTACGTCCCAGTCCTCGGAGTAGCGCGAGGGGTAGATGCGGCCCTGGAAGTTCTGAAAGTGGCGCTGCTCATCCTCACGGGGTCCGGCCTCGCCGAGGTAGCGCGGCTTGCCGCCGCCCCAGCCTCCGCTGCGCTTGAAGCTGTACCAGTGGTTGAACGGCGGGTCCAGTACCTGCCCCGCCCTGCCGGTCTTCACCTCACGCAGGAACTGGGCAAGCTCCGGTTGCCGCGCCTGCGTCGCGGCGTCCAGGTAGGGTGTCAGCGTCTCCACCGACGGTTGGAGGTGTGTGTCCGCATCGAAGACTCGGAAACCGTTACGCATCGCCTTCCTCCTCCTTTGCTGTGCCTAGTGTACCCCTGCAGGCGTCGCTCTTCCCATTCCCTCGGTAACTTGCGGGGGATAACCCCAACGCGCCCTCTGCAGTCGTCAGTCCCAGCGGAAACAGGCGACAGGATTGTCCCAGAAGAGGCGGCGCTTGTCGTCGTCAGTGAGGTTGTCCCACCTGAGCACCACGTCGACAGAGTCCGGGAAGCGCGACTCCGCGTGCGGGAAGTCGGACCCGAACATCAGCACGTGGTCGCCCATCATCTCGGAGACCATCTTCACCATCTCCGGGCCCTCGTGGAGAACGATGGCGGCGAAGAAGCGCCCGCCGGTCATGTACTCCTCCATGGTGCGCAGACCGTCTGCTACGTAGCCCATGTAATGCACCTGGTCTTCCATGCGCTTCATCCAGAACGGGAGCCAGCCGAAACCCGACTCCAGGATGGCGAGGTTAACGTTGGGGTACTTGTCGAGCAGCCCAGCGCCGAGGAAGGCGGAGACCATGCGCATCGCGGCCCACGGGTGCGAGGCCGTGCGTCCTATGAACGGGTTGTCCCAGAGGTCGCGATAGCCGGGATAGCCGGATGCGAAGCTGTGGTGGACGACGGTCAGCCCGGCCTCATCGGCAGCGGCCCAGATGGGATGGAGGTCCGGGTGGTCGATGGGATAGTCGATCGGCAGGTCCATGATGATGCCGCGCGCCCAGCGCGACCCGCCCCACGTCTTGATCTCGGTGACGGCGCTTTCCACGTCGCGGGCGCTCGCAGTGATGAGTGAGGTCAGGCGGTCCGGGTAGCGCGAGCAGACGTCGTCCAGGAAGCGATGGAGCGCGCCGATCATCGCAGCGTCCACGCCCAGGTCCTCGTGGCCGGTGAAGGAGCCGGGTACGAGCAGTTCGACATCCACGCCTTCCTCGTCCATCTCGCCGACACGGGTCTCGATATCCCAGTCCTCGGAGTAGCGGGACGGGTACTTGCGGCCCATGAAGTTCTGGAAGTGGCGCTCCTCCTGCTGGCGCGGCCCGGCCTCGCCGAGGTGGCGCGGCTTGCCGCCGCCCCATCCGCCGGTGGTTTCGAAGCGGTCCCAGTGGTTGAACGGGGGGTCCAGGACCTGCCCCGCCCTGCCGACCCTCACTTCCCGCAGGAAGGCGGCGAGCTCGGTTTGCCGCGCCTGGGTGGCGGCGTCCATGTAGGGCGTCAGCGTCTCGACCGACGGCTGGAGGGGGGGGTCCGCGTCGAAGACCCGGAATCCATTCCTCATGGTGGTTCCTCCTGTTGCGCTCGCGCGTTGCCGCTCTCACGCGCCGGACGGCTCGGCGGTCATAGGGAACAGCGGTATCTTACTCCCACTCCACGCCGTAGGTCTCGCGGGCCTTGGCAGGCGTGACGACGCCGTCCTCGATGTCGGCGCGGACGCGGGCCGGGTCGCGGTCGGCGGTGGGAAGGACGCCCCCGCCTCCGCCCGTCTCGATGCGGAAGACGTCGCCGGGTTCGAGGCCGATGTTGGAGACGATGCCCGGGTAACGCTGCTCGCGCTCCTCGCCGGGGTGCACGACGACCCACGCGTTCCGACCGTCGCCGCCGCCCTCTACGCCGGCCGCTTCGCGCTTCGACGCGCCGCCGGAGAGCCGGCTTGGGGCGCGGACCCGGTACTCGCGCACGTAGCCGGGGCCGCCCCGGAACGCTCCGTCCCCGCCGGAGTCGGGCAGCACCTCGAAACGGGTCATGTCGACAGGGAACTCGGACTCGATGACCTCCACGCTGGTGAACTTCGCACCGTAGCTCGCGCGGGAGCCGACCCCGGTGAAGCCGTCTCCTCCCTCCCATGCGGGCGCGCCCGCGTACATCAGCTCGTACTGCACGTACTGACGCCTGGCGCCGGTGTAGCCGACCACGATGGAGCTCTGCGTGGCGATGTGCGCGAGGGCCGGCCTTCCGGAGGCCTTGGCCATGACCGCCCCGATGACGCTCTCAGCGAGTGCCAGCGTCTTGGAGTAGAAGCCGACGGGGCCGGGGAAGGCGGGGTCGAGCAGGCTGCCGTGCCGGAAACGGCACTCCACGGCATCGGCCATACCGTGGTTGAGGGGGATGTGGCGGTCGGTCAGCCGTATCGCCATGTTGCGGGCGAGCCCCTCGATGAACGGCGGGCGGAGGTTGATGGGAGCGGTCGCCTGGTCGCCGGTGCCGCTGAAGTCGAGCACGAGGTGCCTTCCCTCCTTGATGGAGGCGACGTGCATACGGATCGGCTCCCCGGTGCTGGGGTCGTCCACCATGGCCTCGACTTCGCGGACGCCGTCGGGCCACGCGTCCAACTGCTCGCGGATGCGGTGTGCGGTGCGTTCTCCCGCCTGGTCGAACTGCTGCAGGAGGGCGGGCGCGCCGTAGGTCCGGATGAGGTCGTGCAACCGTGCCTCGCCGATGGTGTGACAGACGCCGGCCTTGGCGGTGAGATCGCCGATCATCATCGCCGGCACGCGGCTGTTGGCGCGGACGAACGTCGCGGTGTCCTGCTCGAGACGGTAGTCGCGCATGAACCGCACCGGCGGAATCTGCAGACCCTCGCCGAAGAGGTCGCGGGCTGTCGCGTTGCGCGAGCCCGCGGCGACGCCCCCTATGTCCGGCGTGTGACCGATGCTGGCGGCGAACGCCACGAGGTCGCCCTTCCAGAAGACCGGGGTCATCACGACCATGTCGTTGGCGTGGGGACAGCCGCTGTGGTACGGGTGGCTGGCGAGGAAGGCATCCCCCTCGCGCATTTCGGCGGGAGCGTGGAAGTCGAACAGTCCGTGGACGCATGCGGGGAGGCCGCCCATGTGTCCGGGGTGGGAGCCGCGCGCGACGAGGCGTCCGCCAGCGTCGAGGAGCCCGCAGCTGAAGTCGTGGGACTCGCGGACGATGGTGGAGAAGCCGGTGCGAAACACGGCGTTCTCCATCTCCCGGACGATGCCATCGAGGCGGGCGCTCATCACCTCGAAGGTGATGACGTCGAGCGGGGCGTTGGTCATGCGCGCATGATACGCGGCTCAGGCGTGAGCGTGTGCGGGGCCGTGGCGGTTTCGGATATACTGACCCTTGGGCCGAGGCCGCAAGGCCGTTTCCACCGCGTGGCGCATTCGTCTAGCGGCCCAGGACACCGCCCTCTCAAGGCGGAGATCACGGGTTCGAATCCCGTATGCGCCACCACCTCCTGACGTGATCGCAGCAGCGATGCATATGGTCGCCAGGGAAGCCGTCTGAGAATGTCAGTTCAAAGCTCAGCAAGCGCCCAGAGGAAGCTTCTATGCCCAGGGTGACTGTCAACGGCGTCGGCATCAACTACGAGAGCGATGGCGAGGGTTTTCCGCTCGTGCTCTGCTACTGCCGGGGAGGCAACGCCACGATGTGGGCCCCGCAGGTCGGGGCATTCTCCGAGAAGTACCGGTTTATCCGCTTCGAGCCGCGGGGACACGGCGGATCGGACGCCCCCGAGGACCCATCGGCCTACGGGCTCGACACGTCGGTCGGGGACCTGCTGGGCCTGCTTGACCACCTGGGCATCGAGAAGGCCTACGTCGGTGGGCTCTCGATGGGCGGAGGCATCACCACGCGCTTCACGCTCCTGCACCCGGACCGCGTGGCCGCCCTGATGGTCATCGACTCCGGTTCGGCGTCCGGCCACGCCCACGCAGCAGGGGTGAGGCGGAGGACTGCCGAGGTACGGGAGATGGCCTTCACCGAGGGTATGGAGGCCGTCGCCCGGTACTCCATCCGGGAGGTCGACAGCTTCGCCCAGAGGGCCGCCAGGGGCCTGGAGGAAGCCGAGGGCATCATGGAGATGAACAAGGCGCTGACGCCCCACGGCTACGTCTACTCCCTCGAGGCCCTCGACCAGGCCCCGGTCTTCGACGACCGCCTGTGCGAGATCGAAGCGCCGACACTATGCATCGCAGGGGATGAGGACCCGGCCCTGGAGGACGTCAAGTTCATCCACAGCCAGATCGAAGGCTCGGAGCTGGTGGTGGTGCCCGATGCGGGGCACTTCACCAACCTCGACCAGACGGAGACCTTCAACAGAGAGGTCCTCGCCTTCCTGGCAAGGGTCGACGCCCAGCGGACAGTCTGACCATCGGTACCGCATCCCGGGAGAGGACCCATGTGCGACGCGCACTATACCGGCACGTCTTACGACGCCTATGGCGCCCTTGAATGGGACCGGCTGCAGGCCACGGCATGCATCTGCAGATCCTGGGCCTTCTCCAAGCGCCGCCGCTGCGTCCAGTGCCGCCGCACGACGCAGGCGGGAGGTATACACTCCCGCTGTGTCCACCCGGGTCCTTAACCTCCTCACCTGTGCGTTGTTCCATGGAACAGTCGTCGAGTCGAGGCACAGGACCGCGGCAGGCCCAGGCGGCGAGGCACGGTGATGGACCCCCGGTTCGCCGGTTTCCCGCGTCGGCGCGTCATCTGGGGCCAGTACTTCATGTCCTTTTCATGGAGCCTCGGCCTCTGGGCGGCCGTGCCCGTCATCCCCATCCTCTCCCTGCAGCTGAACGAGAACGTCGCCCTGGCCGGACTGGTGGTCTCCATCGGCGGCGCAGGACGGTTCTTCGTCAGCTACATCACCGGGCCGATGCTGGACCGGTTCGGGCGACGCGGCATCGGCGCATTCGGCATATTCGTCCGCATGGTCTTCTCGTTCCTGGAGGGCTTGTCGCCGACCTACCTCTCCCTCGTCGCCTTCCGGTTCGGCTCGGGGATCGGCACGTCCATATGGGGGGCGGCGCACCAGACGATCACGGCGGACGTATCGACCCCCCAGGACCGCGGTCGCATCAGCGGCCGCAAGCAGGGTTGGGCGCAGTTCGGCGCGATCATCGGGCCGGTGGTGGGCGGCGTGGCGTGGGCGGCAACGGGCGACATCCGCATCCCGTTCTTCATCAACGGGTTCAGCAAGATGGCCTGCCTCATCGTGATGCTCTTCATCATGGTAGAGACGCGGCAGCTCTCGGAGCGGGCGGCCCCCGCCCCATCGCAGACCCCTGCGAAAGAGACGGCTCGCCCTCCGATGCCGTACGCACCGAGTTACCTGAGCGAATTCTTCATCCGCGTGGGCACCACCGCCGTCCGCCTGGGAGCCACACCGGCGGCGCTGGCCTCGATGGCCGCGACGGGGTTCCTCTACGTGCTCGTTGGCACGTTCGCGGTGAACCTGATGCGCTCCACAGTGCAGGATCTCGTGCTGCCGGTCTATGTGGAACAGGTGCTCGGACTGGCGGAGTCCCAACTGGGAATCGTGATCGCGGCTATGGGCGTCGGCGGTCTGGTGGCCTCCCTCGCGGGCGGCTGGGCCACCGACCGGTGGGGCGTGCAGACGGCGCTCGTGCCGGGCGCCATCGTCGCGACAGCCGGCCTCGTCCTGACGGCGCAGGGCCCGGCCCTGTTCGGCATGGTGCTGCTGGCGGTGGCGCTCGGCGCCGCGGCGGCCCTGGTTATGGTCGGCACGCACGCCTTCTCCATCGACGTCTCGCCTCCGGGCGCTCGGGGCCGCTTCTTCGGTCAGACGCAGGCCGCCGGACACTTCGCGACCTTCGTGGGGCCGTTCGCCATCGGGGGCATCGCGGACCTCTTCGGGCTGGCTGCGGCCTTCTACGTCATCGGTGGGATATTCCTGATCATGGCGCCCATAGGTATGCTGATGGGTGTCGTGGGTCCGCGCGTTCGCGAGCGGCTCGCGCAGGAAGCGGCACTCTCGCCGCCGAGGTGACCATGGCAACGGGACGTTCACCTATAGGGTTCCTCGAAGCCGTCTGCTATGACGTTGCGGACATCGACCGCGCGGCGGCGTTCTGGTCAGGGCTGCTGGGCTGCACGTTCGGCAGGTCCACCCAGACCGGCTTCCGGCGGGCGCAACTGCCGAGCGGCCTCTACTTCCTGCTGCAGCAGAGCGATGAGCCGAAGACGGGCAAGAACCGCGTCCACGTCGATTTCGAGACCGACGAGATGGACGCCGCGGTGGCCCTTGTCGAGGCACTCGGCGGCCGCGCGCTCCATCCGGTCGATAACGGCCTCGCCGGCTTTTGGGTGTGCGCAGACCCGGACGGCAACGAGTTCTGCATCGGCCCACCGGAGTCCCGCCCACCGAGGGACTCGGGCCAGTAGAGGAGAGAGGGATTGCATGCCCACCGCTCGCGGGTCTTTCGACGTCAACATGGAACCCGAACCGCCGTTCCTGGAGCAGGACGGGGTAACGCTGAACCGCAACGTCGTACGCAAGGAGTTCACCGGCGGCATGGTCGGTACCTCGGAGGCGCAGATGCTCGCAGCCTTCACCGGCACTCCCGGCTCGGCCGGCTACGTGGCCGTCGAACACTTCACGGGTTCGGTGGACGGCAGGTCCGGCTCGTTCGTGCTCCAGCACAGCGGAGTGATGGACCGCGGCGACGCCCGGCTGACGGTCGCCATCGTGCCCGACTCGGGCACCGGGGAGCTGACCGGCATCTCAGGGTCGATGACGATCGACAACAACGAGGGTCAGCACTCCTACGTCCTCGAGTACGAGCAGGCGTAAGCGGTGGCTGTCAGGCGGTGTCTCTCTGAGAGTGCTTACATGGAATGTCCAGTGGGCTGCGCCCGGTTCATGGAGAACCACTGAGATTCTCCGTCGCGTCGAGCAGCACAACCCGGAGGTTGTCTGCCTTACGGAGACCAACGACAAGCTGCTGTCTCACCCCGGCCACTCCATAGTCTCCAGGCCTGACTACGGATACCCGATCACGGCAGGTCGCCGGAAGGTTATGCTCTGGTCCAGGGAACCCTGGGAGCACATCGATGACCTGGGACTCGATGCGATGCCGCCGGGGCGATTCGTTTCCGGAGTCACCAAAACGTCCCTGGGTAGAGTCCGGGTGGTCGGGGTCTGCATCCCCTGGTTCGGTTCGCGTACCGAACCGAGGCGTGGGCAGGACCGCAGGATGCGGTGGGAAGACCATGAAGAGTACCTGGCCGGTCTCACTGAGGTCTTGGGACAGGGTCCTTCAGAGCGGCTCATCGTGATGGGGGACTTCAATCAAGTCATTGGACCGGGCAGCCGAGCTCCCGCCAGACTTCGATCGGCTCTCTACGAGGCCTTCCGACGCATGACGATCGCTACATCAAACGTTGCATTCCTGGAACGCCGGAGTATCGATCACATCGCACTGAGCGCTGATCTGTCAGTCTCTTCTGTGACCGCCATTAGCAATACCCATGGCAATAGGCGACTGTCAGACCACTTCGGCGTTGCCGCACACCTATCGCGCCACGAATGACCGCATCAGCTCGATGGCACGGTCGGACTCGGGGCCGGGTGTACCTCGCGCGGGACATTGCCGGAGAGGGCAGGCTCCGGTAACGTGGCCGGCATGCGGAGGATGACTCGTTCGGTTGCGGGGTTCGGTCTGTTGTGCTGTTGCGTTTCAACTATGTTCTTCGCATGTGTGGAGGAGCCCACACCCACGGCTACAGCTCAACCGACCAACACACCAACGCCAACCGCGACGGCTACACCGACACCCACTCCGACGGCCATCCCGACGCCCACTGCAACACCCGCTCCAACACCCACTCCAACGCCGCCAGCAACGCCAACCCCCGTAGTGAGCGTCGCGACCGCGACGCCCACACCTGCGCCAAGACCCACCCCAACGCCAGCGCCGAGCTTGGACAGGATGGCGCTCGCAGCTCTCTACAACGCCACAGGCGGACCAGACTGGGCGAACAACACGAACTGGCTGAGCGATAGGCCCATCGGCGGGTGGCACGGAGTCAGCGTCGACAGCGACGGCCGCGTCATCCGGTTGAACCTTGGCAACAACCGACTGAAAGGTGAGATCCCACCGGAACTCGGCAACCTCGTCTCGCTACGGAGCCTTTACCTTTCCCTCAACGAACTGACGGGCACTATTCCCGCTGAGTTCGGCAAGCTGGTGAACCTGGAGACCCTGGTTGTCGCCCATAACCAGTTGACGGGCAAGATCCCGCCGGAACTCGGCAACCTGGCCGCGCTGGAGAGCCTTGAACTCAGCTCGAACGGATTGACGGGCGAGATCCCGCCGGAGCTCGGCAACTTGTCCGTGCTGCAGAACCTCCACCTCAGCTCCAACGAATTGACAGGCGCGATCCCTGCGGAGCTCGGCCAACTGACACGGCTTGAGAACATGAACTTCGTCCTCAACCAATTGACAGGAGAGGTCCCCTCAGAGATCGGCAACCTGACCAACCTCGAGCAACTGGACCTGACCTCCAACCGGTTAACGGGCGAGATTCCCCCGCAGCTTGGCAACCTGTCCGAGTTGAAGGTGCTGTCGTTGAGGATCAACCAGTTGACGGGGCCGATCCCGCCGGAGCTCGGCGTTCTGACCGACCTTGAGAGTCTGTCCTTGTCCAGCAACGAGTTGACGGGGCCGATCCCGCCTGAACTCGGCGAGTTGACTGACCTTGACGCTCTGTACCTGTCAGACAACGGATTGACCGGCCCGATTCCCCCTGAACTCGGCCAACTGGGCGACGTTGAGTGGCTGCATCTCCGAGAGAATGCCCTGGACGGAGTGATTCCACCGGAATTCGGTAATCTGTCCGACCTCGAGGAACTGTCCTTATCCGACAACGCCTTGACGGGGCCGGTCCCGCAGGAACTCGGCAACCTGGCCAGGCTGGCGCAACTACGGCTCTCGAACAATCACCTGACGGGGTGCCTCCCCGCCCTTCTGGTACGTGTTCCCTACAACGACTTCCAGGAGCTGGGCCTATCACCTTGCGCCGAAACGCCCGCATCAACCAGCCCTGCAGAGCCTCAGCCTGCAACAGCGTGTTCGTTCGGCATCGTCGTACCCGACCCGAGCGAGAATCCCGGCCTCGTCAAGGACTGCACCGTACTCCTGGTCGCCGGAGACATCCTCGCCGGTACAGCCGCTCTCAACTGGAACGCCGAGACGTCGATCTTCGAATGGGAGGGAGTCAGTGTTCGCCAACCGTGGGGTCGCGTCGAGTCCCTTCATCTACGCGGTCTCGGCCTCAGCGGCACGATCCCACCGGAGCTTGGCGACCTGTCCGAACTGGAACACCTGACACTCAGCAACAACCAGTTGACGGGAGAGATTCCACCCGAGCTTGGAAGACTATCCCAGCTCGTCCAGTTGTATCTCCAGGACAACGCTTTGACCGGTGAGATCCCCTCAGAGCTCGCCGTGCTGGACGATCTGCTGACACTGCGCCTCGACGGCAATGAACTGACGGGTGAGATCCCTCCGGAATTCGGTCAACTCGAAAACCTGCAGGGGCTCTCGTTGGCCGGTAATCGGTTGACGGGCGTGATACCCCCGGAACTCGGGAACCTGGAAGATGTCAGCTGGTTGCACCTCGAGGAGAATGCACTGACGGGCGAGATTCCCAGGGAGCTCGGCAAGCTCGAAGACGTGGAGTATCTGACTCTGCAAGACAACCGGCTGACGGGGAGCATCCCTCTGGAATTCGACAACCTGGATGATCTGGAATCGCTGCGCCTGGACGGCAACCGCCTCACCGGGTGCGTAACCGGTTATCTGAAGGGCTTGCCGTACAGCGACCTGTGGCGTTTCCCGGCCTGTGAAGAGCCCGCTGCGACGCCGTCTGGCTGAGCAGGCGTTGCATACATCATCCGGGGACAACGGCCTCGCCGGATTCTGGGTGTGCGCGGACCCGGACGGCAACGAGTTCTGCATCGGCCCGCCGGATGCCCGCCTACCGAGGGAGACGGGTTTCCAGGCAGCCTCACCCGCCCACCTGTCGCGCCACGAATGACCGCATCAGCTCGATGGCACGGTCGGACTCGGGGCCGGGCTCCCGCGCGAACGAATGCGGCATGCCGGGGAACGCCTCGTACTCGGCGTGACCTCCCGCTCGGGCGTAACACTCGGCGAACCGCTGGGGTATCTCGTGAGGGATGTTGCCGTCGGCCGTCCCCTGCAACACGATCAGCGGCGGCATCGCGACGTCCTCGCCCCGGTCGAGCATCTCCTGCGGGTTGCCCTCATAGACGGCTTCCCACGGCTGGAAGTAGGCCTCGGTCGAGTGCACGAGCCGTTCCGCGCCCGCGCCCTTCGCCCACTCGTACCGTGCGAGCGGGTCGACGATCGTCCACAGCGCGATGAGGAAGGACAGCGTGGCGTCGTCGCCGACACCGTCGGCGGAGATGGCAGCGCAGCGCGGGTCGCGGGGGCGCATCGCCGTGAGCAGGATCGTGTGGCCGCCGCTCGAGTCGCCCGCTCCGCCGACGCATGAGGGATCACCGTTGAACTCGCTCGCGTGGGCCTTCAGCCAGCGCACCGCGAAGTTGGTCTGCGCGATCTGCGTCGGATAGGGGTAAGCGGGCGCCAGCCCGAAGTCGTGCGCCGCGACGACCATGCCGCACTCCGCAAGCTGCGTGTCGATGAAGGAGGCCCCGAGGCGGTCGCCCGTATTCCACGCGCCGCCGTGCGCGCGGAGGAGCATGGGGACCGGCCCCTCGCCCACCGGCCGGTAGACCGTCATCAGCAGCGGCTCGCCGTCGATGCGCAGGTACTCCACGTCCTGCGAGACGACATCGTACCGGGCTGTGGGGTCGTACTCAGTCATGGCGGGAGGATACATGACCGCGGACCGCGGTTCGACAGGCTCCGCCGAACCTTCGGTCTACTCCCCTCTCCCTCGAGGAGACCTGTGCGGTAAGTGGGCGGAGGTGCGATTGAAGGGGCCGCATGTTTGGTCCCCTCTCCTGAGGGAGAGGGTGAGGGTGAGGGCCCTCGGGTGGGCGGATTATGCACGTCACTTGGGGTGAGGGTGAACCCGCGAGGCGGGAGTAGCGCCTGCGACACGCGCCACTTTCGCGGTCGCGCCCTGCCCACGTACGCTGACCAGTGACAGGGGAGCTTGGCAGTGGCTCTTCACGACGCGGCAGCGGGCCCGCAGGAGTGGAGTGGCTCAGAATGTCCCACAATGTCCCACATTGAACGAGTACGCCGTGCGTTTCACTCCTGAGCGGGAACGCCGAGGCGTGGACAAGAGAGGGCTCGATGGGGCCTGCCTGGGCCTGCGAAGGGCCCGGCATGACGTTGGACGGCGTCAGCCGCCCACGGAGATGACCCACATGTCCACGTCCCGGCTCGGGTTGCCGCGCGTGAGGACGTCGAACGCGGTGTCGTTGATGTAGATGAGGCGGTCGTTGAGGGTAACGCGCACCTGAACGCCGTAGGTGGCACGGGAGTCGATGTCGTCGGGCTCGTAGGCCACGGCGAAGTCGACGGGGAAGCGCCCTGGATCCTCGATGGTCTGGGAGGCGATGAGCGGCGCGGCGGCGTCCTGAAGGGAGACGTCGCGCAATTGCACCTCCATCACCGCGCCCTCCGGGATAGCCTGGTCGCCCTCGAAGGTGATCGTGCCGGTCACGGCGTTGCGCTCGCCGCAGGCGGCCAGGGTGAGCGCAAGGGCGGCGGTTAGAATGAAGGCGAAGATGATGCGCATGACTGTGGTCCCCGTTGAATATGCCTCTACCAGATAGTACGCACCTGCGACGCCCCGGGTTCCGTCCGTTCGGGCGCAGGCCGGGGTTGTTGCTGGCGATGGGAATGGCGCTTGCAGCGTCACTCGCCGCGTGCGGCGGGGAGCCGGAGCCGCCCGCGCCGGTCTACAGCGGCATCCTCGCGGCAGCGGAGTTCGTCGCCGGGCCGCAGCCCAACCGCTTCCCGTTCGGGCTCGTCGACAAGAACGGCGCATTCCTCAAGCGCGCCGACGTATCGGTGCGCTTCTTCGAACTGGACGGCGAGGAGTCGCGGTTCCATGCCGAGGCGCAAGCCGTGTGGCGGGAGGTGGAGGGCGTGACCCCGCACCTCCACGACGACGGCGAGGTGCACCTGCACCTGGAATACGCGGGCGTCTACGTCGTGGACGCGGTGACGTTCCCGTCGCCCGGTATCTGGGGCGCGGAGTTCGCTATCGACGGCGGAACACTCACCGAGGGGACGGCGTTCCGGGTGCAGGCGGAGGCTGGTGCGCCGATGGTCGGCGACGCCGCGCCCCGGACGCAGAACCGCACGGTCCACGAAGCCCCGTTCCCGGAGATATCGACGCGTCCAGTGGAGACCGACGCCTTGCACAACGTGTCCGTCGCCGAGGCGCTCGACGCGGGCGAGCCGTTCGTGGTCTTCTTCGCATCGCCGCAGTTCTGTGTGAGCGCCCTCTGCGGGCCGGTCACGGACGCCCTGGACCGGGTGCACCGGGAGCTCGGTGGGTCGGTGGAGGTCATCCACATCGAGCCGTGGGACCTCGACGCCGCGCGGAATGAGGGCCGCCTCACGCCGTCGACGGAGATGCTGGAATGGGGGCTTCCGTCCGAGCCGTGGACGTTCGTCGTGGACGACGGCGGGCTCATCGCGACGCGTTACGAGGGACTCGTGGCCGTGGAAGAGGTGGTGGGGGCGGTACGGGCGGCGCAGGCGGGTTAGACCGCTGTGCCGACGGCTGTGCCGATGCCGTAGGCGGCTGCGACGGCGATGCCCGCGAGCAGGACCATCTCAGCCCCCTTGCGGAGCATGTTGCCCTGGATGAGCGTAGCCCGCCACGCGCCGACGCCGAAGAGAGCGAAGCCACTCATGACGAACGCCGCGGCGAGTGCCGCGGGGCCTTCGGCAACGAAGAACGGCAGCACTGGCACGATGGCGGCGAAGGCGAAGGACACGCCCATGATGCCGGCGGCGAGGTACGGCTTGGGCGGCTTGCTCGGCAGACCCAACTCCTCAGTCATCATGATCTGCACCCACTGGTCGTGGTCCCGGGAGACGGCATCCACCACCTCGTCCAGGAGCGGCCCCGTGATGCCCTTGAGGCGGAAGATGCGCCGCGTCTCCGCCAGCTCGTGCTCGCGCATGTGCTCGATCTCCCAGAATTCGCGGGCCTCTTCGGACTCGTGATGCTCGCGCTGGCTCTTCGTGGAGACGTATGCGCCGAGCGCCATCGAGATCGTGCCCGCGACGGCGCCGGCGACGCCTCCGAGGATGATGATACTGACGTCCGACGTCCCCCCCGCCACCGCGGCGACAAGTGCCGTGTTCGAGACGAGGCCGTCGTTCGCGCCGAAGACGACCTCCCGTATGGACGCGCCTCCGGTCCGGTGGTGATGCTCTCCATGCGCGTGAGGGCTCAGGTTGAGACTGACGATGCGGCGGATCCCGGTGAGGGCGGTGTGGATGAGCGTGGTCATGTCAGGAACAGCCTATCACCTGGCTTCAGAAGTAGAGGCCGCCCTGCGGGAGGAGCAGCAGGTCCTCTATCACCTGCTTGTCGGACACCGTCATGGCCCCGACGATAGCGTCCGCGACCTCATCCGCGGTCAACATCTCCTCGGGAGGCAGCGGAGGGCTGGCGCCTTCCCATATCGGCGTCACCACGGGTCCGACGAGGGCGTTGACGACGCGCACGCCCTGCCGCCGCACCTCGGTCGTAAGCGCCCGGGCGAACCCGGTCACGGCGTGCTTCGTCGCCCCGTAGCCGGTCATGCCGGCGTAGCCCCGGTGCGCCGCGACAGAGGAGATGATGACGACGTAGCCGATTCCGCGCTCTACCATGCCGGGCAGCAGTGCGCGCGTGGGGAAGAGCGTGCCGTTCACGTTCGTCTCCCACAGGTCGCGCCAAGTCTCGTCGTCCAATTCGATGAGCGGCGCGACCTTGAAGATCCCCGCCGAGTTCACGAGGATGTCGACGCGCCCCAGCTCCTGCTCCGCCCGCGCCGCCATCGCCTGCACGGCTGCGCTGTCCCGCACGTCGCATGGAAGTGCAAGCCACGAGCCCTCGGCCCACTCGGCTGCGGCCTCTCGCAACCGCTCCTCGCTGCGTCCCACGAGCGCGACGCGCGCGCCTCCGTCGATCAGGCGCCGGGCGATGGCCTTGCCGATGCCGCTCGATGCGCCGGTGACGACCGCAGTCTTGCCTGCGAGGACGCTCGCCGGGCCGGTCACGGGTTCGCTCCGGTTACGTGCGGGTATTCGAAGTGGTTATTGCGCGTCTCGTCCAGGATGACGCGCTCGATGCGTCCGGCGAGCGGCCCGCTGAGCCGCTCCCAGATCATGCGCGCCATGTTCTCGCCCGTCGGGACGAGGTGGACGTAGTCCTCTACGTCCAGGTTCAGGTAGCGGTGGTCGTACAGGTCGAGGACGTTACGCCTCACCGCGTCGTCCAGTTCGCCGAGCGGCATGACGAACCCGGTCTCCGGGTCGACCGGGCCGCGGACGATGACCGTCAGGCCGTAGTTGTGGCCGTGGCCGTTGGGGTTGGCGCATTTGCCGAAGATGGCCTCGTTCTCCTCGTGCGGAAGCTCGTCCGCATAGAGTCGGTGCGAGGCGGCGAACGTGTAGCGCCGCGAGAGATGGACCATGGGCGCGCTCACGCCGACGCTCCGAAGTACTCGACGTACAGGTCGTCGGCCTCGTAGAGGCGAAGGCGGGAGAGCGTCGCGCCGTCCAGCGTGCCTCCGATGAGGTCCCAGAGCACGGCGGCGAGGTTCTCGGTGGTGGGCTGGCGGTCGGCGAACCACGGCGTGTCGAGGTTGAGGTGCTTGTGGTCGAAGCCCTCGAGCACGCCTTCGACGGCGGACTTGAGGTCGACCAGGTTGATCACCATGCCGGTGACCGGGTCCGGCTCGCCTGAGACCGCGACCTCCAGCGTGTAGTTGTGGCCGTGGCCGTTCGGCAGCGCGCAGAGGCCGAAGACGCGCCGGTTCTCCTCCTCGCTCCAGTCCTCGCGGTAGTAGCGGTGGCTGGCGGAGAAGTCGAACCGGCGTGAGATGGTGACCGGGGCCATCGGGGTTGCGCTTACTTGACGTCGCCCACGAGCACCTGGCCGTCCTCCACCTTGCACTCGTAGATGGCTATGGCGTGGCCGTCGCCACGCGCAGACTTGCCGTCGCCAACGTTGAACTGCCACGCGTGCCAGGGGCACTCGATAACGCCGTTTTCTATCTTGCCCTCGCTAAGCGGGCCCCCGCTGTGCGGGCATACGTAGTTGGTGATGTGGAATTCGCCGTTCTCGTTCCAGACTGCCATGGGCTTCAGCCGCCACTTGCCTGCGGCAGGCCGGAAGTGGCGCGCCTCGCCGGGTCTGACGTCGTCAACGCTGCAGAGGGCTACGAAGTCTGGCTGCTCGGTCATGGAGGTCCTCCAGGGTGGGTTTGCGGAACGAGTCTAGCACCCGCTGCGGCGGACTGGCGCGGATGACAACAGGGAGGGATGGGTAGGGTATCGCCTCTACAGCACAGGGCGAACGGCTGCCGCAACCCTGCGGGCCTTGGCGCGGGCGTCGTCGACGTCCTCAGCGAGGGCGAGCGCGACGCCCATGCGGCGGTGTCCGGCGACCTCCGGCTTGCCGAAGAGGCGAAGCGCCGTGCCGGGCTCGGCCAGCGCCTCGTCCAGCCCCTCATAGGTGACGGACGACGACGTGCCGTCCACGAGCAGAGCGCAGGAAGCAGCGGGGCCGAGCTGGCGTATCGCGGGGACGGGCAGACCGAGGATGGCGCGGACGTGCAGCGCAAACTCCGAAAGGTCCTGCGAGACGAGCGTGACCATGCCGGTGTCGTGCGGGCGCGGCGAGACCTCGCTGAACCAGGCCTCGTCGCCCTTCACGAACAGCTCGACGCCGAAGATACCCGCGCCGCCGAGCGCGTCGGTGACGGCTCTTGCGATGCGATGCGCTTCCTCCAGGGCGGCGGGCGTCATCGGCTGCGGCTGCCACGATTCGCGGTAGTCGCCTTCCACCTGCAGGTGGCCGATCGGCTCGCAGAACGACGTGCCTCCAGCATGGCGCACCGTGAGCAGCGTAATCTCGTAGTCGAACGGAACGAAGCCCTCGACGATGACGCGGGCGCTGTCGCCGCGGGCATTCTCAATGGCGAAGCGCCACGCGGGTGCGATGTCGCCGATTCCGCGCACGACGCTTTGGCCGTGGCCGGATGAGCTCATCGCCGGTTTGACGATGGCGGGCAGCCCGACGGTATCGACAGCGTCCCGCACCTCCGCCTCGCTGTCAGCGAACCGGTACGCCGATGTGCGGAGCCCCAGCTCCTCGGCGGCGAGGCGGCGGATGCCCTCCCGGTCCATCGTGAGGCGCGCCGCACGAGCGGTCGGGATGACGCGCCAGCCCTCCCTTTCCAGTGCGACGAGCGTGGGGGTAGCGATGGCCTCGACCTCCGGCACGATGAGATGCGGGCGCTCGGCCTCGACGACGCGCCGCAGCACATCACCGTCCAGCATCGAGAAGACGTGTGAGCGGTGCGAGACCTGCATCGCCGGGGCGTCAGCGTAGCGGTCGGCGGCGATGACCTCAACGCCGAGGCGCAGCGCCTCGATGGCGACCTCCTTTCCTAGCTCGCCGGAGCCGAGCAGCAGCAGGCGTGTGGCCGTTGGGGAGAGCGGTGTGCCGATGGACGCCATGCGGGAGGTCAGGACTCGTAGCGGATCTTGTCGAGCCGTTCGAAGTTGTGGACGGCGTCGATCCAGCGGATCGTGCCGGAGCGGGAGCGCATGACCAGCGACTGCGTGGACGCGCGGCCTGCGAAGAAGCGGACCCCGCGCAGCAGTTCGCCCGTGCTCGCGCCGGTGGCGGCGAAGAAGACGTCGTCCCCGCCGACGAGTTCCATGGTGTCGTAGACGTGGTCAACGTCGGTTCCGCGCTCGATGGCGGCCTGGCGCTCCTCGTCGTTGCGCGGCCACGGTTTGCACTGGATCTCGCCGCCGGTACAGCGCACCGCGGCGGCGGCGAGGACTCCCTCCGGCGAGCCGCCGACGCCCATCGCAGCCTGGATGGGGCCATCCGGCAGCGCGGCCTGGATGACGGTGGCGATGTCCCCATCCGGCACGAGCTTCACACGTGCTCCGACGCTGCGTATCCGCCTGAGCAACTCTTCGTGACGAGGGCGATCCAGCACGCCGACGGTGATCTCCCGCATCTCCCGCCCGAGCGCCTTTCCTATGTTGGCGAGGTTCGTCTCTACGGCTGCTTCGACGTCGATGACGCCGGCAGCACCGGGGCCCACCGCTATCTTGTCCATGTAGAAGATATCCGCGGGAACGTGCATCGTGCTGCGGGCGGAGAGCGCGATGGTGGCGATGGCCCCCGGCATGCCCTTGGACAGGAGCGTCGTGCCGTCTATCGGGTCGACCGCGATGTCCACCCTGGGGTCGGAGCCGTCGCCGATCTGCTCGCCGATGTAAAGCATGGGGGCCTCGTCCTTCTCCCCTTCCCCGATCACGACGATGCCGTCCATGCTGATCCAGTCCAGCGTGTGCCGCATGGCGTCGACCGCAGCCTGGTCGACCATCTCCTTGTCGCCGAACCCCATGTGGCGAGCGGCGGACAGAGCCGCGGCCTCCGTGACGCGGACAAGCTCCATGGCGAGGTTGCGTTCGATGGGTTGCCGTGTTCGTTCTGTCATGGCGGGTTGGTCCTCCGGTTGGATGGGGCGCGGGGAGATTCTAGCAGTGGGGCGTCCGACATGCCGTATACTCCCCGCAGGCGCCCCGGGCATCGCCGGACTTGTACGGCAGGAGGACGGGAGTTATGTGCGCGACCATCAAACACACATTCCACCTGATGAAGATGAGCTGGGACGTGCTGATGCTGGACAAGGAGCTGTTGCTCTTCCCGGTGTTCTCAGCCATCTCCCTGCTCATACTGGTCATCGTGTTCGGCGGGTTGGGACTGCTGGGAGACTTCAACAGCCAGGGCGGCACGACCACCGCGGAGAGTTCATTCCAGGCGGGGATGGTGATCTTCGTCGTGCTGGCGTACATCATCACGACGTTCTTCAACGCTTCGCTCGTATCGGCGGCACTGGAGCGTCTGCGCGGAGGAGACCCGGACGTCGGCTCCGGACTGCGCCACGCGCTGAAGCACGCGCATCACCTCGTGCTGTGGGCACTCATCACGGCCACGGTCACCCTCATCCTGATGGCGCTCCGGGCAGCGTCCCGGCGGGTGCCGTTTGCGGGATTGCTCCTCCGCATGGTCGGCGGGGTGTGGGAGTTCCTGACGTTCTTCGTTGTGCCGGTGATCGTCGCGGAGGAGCAGGGGCCCATCAGCGGCATCAAGCGCTCGGCGAGCATCGTGCGCCAGACGTGGGGAAGGCAGATAACCGCGAGCTTCAGTTTCATCATCTTCTACGTCGTGGCCGCGATTGTCGCGATCGTGCCTGCGGTGCTGGTGGGGTTCGTAAACGTGGGAGCCGGAGTGCTGCTGGGTGTCGTGCTGATGGCCACGGCGCTGACCGTGGTCCAGACCCTGGAGGGCATCTTCAAGGCGGCCCTGTACGACTACGCTGTGGGCCAGCAGCCGCAGGGGTTCGACCTACCCACGTTGCAGATGGCGTACCGCCCCGCGTAGCGGCGCGCGAATGCCGTGCGCATAGCCCAGATCACGAGCGTGTACATCCCTGTGCCGCCGCCAACGCACGGCGGCACGGAGATGATGGTCTCCTACCTCACGGAGGAGCTTATCCGTCGAGGGCACGACGTGCGGCTGCATGCCTCCGGCGACTCCTCGACGACTGCTTCCCTGCGCGCGGTGACGGAGCGCGCGACGCTCGATCAGCCGGACGTCACGCTCTACATCGAGAAGGAGCTGGAGGCGCGCAACGCGTTCGAGGCGTACCGGAGCGCGGCAGAGGTCGACGTGGTCCATGCGCATTGGCCGGTGCTGGCCCAGTATTTCGCACCGTTCAACGCCACGCCGACGCTGCTGACGTACCACTACATCGAGCGCCACCTGCACGAGTACTACCGCAGCGAGATGCCGCAGCTCCGCCCGGTATGTGTGAGCCGCAGGCAGGCGGAGTTGCTGGGCGAGCCGGACCTGCCGGTCGTCTACAACGGTCTGGACCTCGACCGCATCCCGCTCGGAATGCAGGCGGAGGACTATCTCGTGCTCGTGGCCCGCATGACGCCGACCAAGGGCATCGCCGGAGCGATTCGCATCGCGCGGGCTGCGGGTGAGCGCCTCGTACTCATCGGACCGGTATCGCGCTATCTACCGTGGAGCCGGGCATTCTACGAAGAGGAAGTGCTGCCGCACGTCGACGGCGACCGCGTCACCCACGTCGAGGAAGCGCTGAACGCGGATGTGCTGGACATCGTGTCCCGAGCCAAGGCGTTCCTCTTCCCGCTGCAGTGGGATGAGCCGTTCGGGCTTGCTGCCGCGGAGGCGATGGCGTGCGGCACGCCGGTGGTCACCTACCCGCGCGGCGCGATGCCGGAACTGGTGTCCGACGGCGTGTCGGGCTGCATAGTCGAGTCGGAGAAGGAGGCAGTCGCCGCAGTCGCACGGGCGGCGACGCTCGACCGCCGCGCTGTGCGAGCGCACGTCGAGGGCCGTTTCACAGTGGAGCGCATGGTGGACGGCTACGAGGCTCTGTACCGGGAATGCGTTAAGTAAGCACGCACCAGTTGGCCGCCACAACGACAGAGGGCGACGGCATTCCATCGCCCTCTTATTGAGTCCGGACTTGTACCCTTCCGCTCGGCCGACGCCGGCGAGTTCCTACTCCATGTCGGCGGAGTAGGCGCCCTGGCGGGCGGCGCTGGTGAGCTTGCAACGGTGCAGGAACGCGTTCTGCGCGGCCGGGACGTTGGCGGCGTCGCCGAGCCAGGTGTTGAGCGGAAGGGCCTGCAGGCCGCGGCCGAAGGAGTAGCTCAGCTCCCACGGCGCGTTGGCCTCCGCACCCCGCCGCGCGATCTCGTGCATGTTCAGCGTCGCCTCGTTGTCCGGCTGACCGCCGGAGAGGAAGACGATGCCCGGAACAGCGGCAGGGACGCTGCGCAGGAATGCATCGACCGTCCTCACTGCCACTTCGGTCGCAGCGGCGCGGTCGGATGCGGTGGAGCCGGACGTGACCATGTTGGGCTTGAGGAGCGTTCCCTCGAGAGCGACGTCGTAGAGCGCGAGTGCGCTGTAAACCTCGCGGAGCGTCCACTCGGTGACCTCCTGGTCGGCCTCGATCGTGTGGTCGCCATCGATGAGCACTTCGGGCTCGACGATGGGGACGAGCCCGGCCTCCTGGCTGAGGGAAGCGTAGCGGGCGAGGCCATGAGCGTTGGCGTCGATGCACTTTGCGCTGGGTATGCCGCCGCCGATGGTGATGACGGCGCGCCACTTGGCGAAGCGCGCGCCAAGCTCGTAGTACTCGGCGAGGCGTGGACGGAGGCCGTCCAGTCCTTCGGTCACCAGCTCGCCGGGGGAGCCTGCAAGTGGCATAGCGCCCGTGTCGACCTTGATGCCGGGGATGATGCCCTTGCTCTGCAAGCCCTCGACGAGCGGAGCGCCTTCCGCGCCATTCTGGCGGATGGTCTCGTCGTAGAGGATGACGCCGCTGATGTAGTTCTCGGCGCCCTCGGCGGTGAAGAGCATCTCGCGGTAGTTGCGCCGGTTCTCCTCGGTGCTCTCGACGCCGATGGAATCGAAGCGCCGCTTGATGGTGCCGGAGCTTTCGTCGGCGGCGAGGATGCCCTTCGCCGGGGCCACGAGCGCCTGTGCGGTCTGCGCCAGTGCGTTGACGTCCATGCAATCTCCCTTCTCTCCTGACAGTGTCCGTTGTATCGCTTGCGCGGCTGCTATTGATACACACGCCCGCAGCCCTCTGCGCAGCAGGCCTATGATACCCTCCGATACCGGCCTCGGCCATATCGTGCCGACGCCATGCCCCCGTCACAAGGACGCCCAAGGAGCCTTCCCGCATGGACAGCCTCGCCGTAGCAGTGCCCGTATTCCTCGCCAGCGCCGTGCTGGTGGTATTCGCGGGCGTCGCGCTCGCGCGGTACGGGGACCAGGTCGCGGACATCACGGGATGGGGCACGCTGTGGGTCGGAACGATCCTCGTGAGCGTCGCCACGTCGCTCCCGGAGTTGATGACGAACATCACGGCTGTGCTGATCGACGCCCCGGGGCTGGCGCTGGGCAACGTCTTCGGCGCGGACATGATCAACATCTTCACCATCTCCATGGTGGCGATCGTGTTCGGCGTCAGAAACCTATTCTCGGACCAGCCGAAGGACACGCAGACGCTGGTGATCGTGGCGGTGGTGCTGGGCATCATCACGTTCGTGTTCGGGGTCCTGGGAGACTGGGCGCTCGGACCAACGAGCGTCGGCGCGGTGGTGATTGCGGTGGGGTATGTGGTGGGGATGAAGCTCGTCTACAACGCGGGGAGAGAGGGGCGCGCCGCGGCAGCCGAGGAAGGCGACGCGGACGCTGGAGAGCACACCGGGAATGCAACCCGCGTCTGGGTCGGCTTCTCAGCCGCGGCGGCCGTGGTGCTGATCGCAGCGTACTTCCTCGCGATCAGCGCGGATGGCATTGCGGAGGCGACTGGACTGGGCCGCAGCTTCATCGGCGTGCTGCTCGTCTCCATCGTCACGACGCTCCCTGAGGCGTCGGTCACCGTTGCTGCTGCCATGCGGCGTTCGTACGGGCTCGTACTCGGCAACATCTACGGGAGCTGCGCGTTCAACCTCTTCGTCATCCCGATAGCGGGGCTGTTCTTCGCCGGCGGTCCGCTGCTGGCCGAGATGGAGTCCGCCCACTTCGTGGCGGCGGGCGCGGCGGTAGGCCTAATGTGCGGTGGTTTCCTGATCATCCGCAGCTTCAGGACCGCGGTGCTGGCGCCGCTGCGGCACCTGACCTACGCGCTGCCGCCCGCGTACGTCGTGGCGCTGTTCTTCGTGTTCCGGCTCTCGGTGGACTAGGGAGCGCCCGGAACAACCGCACGCCCATCACAGGGCCTACAGCTCCTCTGCACTCCTATTGGGCATCCGTCGCCTGTTCGTGGGCGAGCTGCTGCTGCTGCTCGTAACGGACGGCATAGTAGAGGCTGAGCAACAGCGCAGCGGCGACCACGAACGAGCCCGGGATCCACATGATGACCCCGCCTATCTCCTGGTCCTCCAGCGCGGTGAGGCCGTAGGCGGGCGCTGTTGCCTCGTAGTGGGGATAGAAGGGGTTCGGCGCAAACGTGAGGAACGCGCCGAGGACGAAGGTGGGGACGATAGTGATGAACACGAACGGCACGCGGGCCAGGTAAGAGAGGCTCGCGCGGAGCGGCGCCGGGTCGATGACGTTCCACCACCACAGGTAGGCCCCGATTGCGAAGGTCAGGTGTTCGATCAGGTGGATGACCTCGTTCTTGAGCGCTGCCTCGTAGGTGACGGGGAAGTGCCAGCCGATGATGATGCCGATGAACAGGGGCCACGCGATGAGCGGGCGGAACAGGTTCCGAAGCGCACCGCGCACGAGCGGCGACTTGAATACCGGGATCGCAACACGCCTGCGGAGGGGACGCGGGATGCCGCGCATGAGCGGGATGACCGGCGCGCCGATCTGGATGGCCGGGACCGCGAAGAACATGAGCAGCATGTGCTGTCCCATGTGAGCGAGGAAAAGCTCGTCCGAGAGCGCATCGAGGGGGCTGACGAGGGCTATGAATAGCGCGATGAGGCCGATGTAGAAGGACGCGGCGCGGCGCTTGTCGTGGATGCGCCACCGTTCGAGGCTGCGCAGGCCGCGCGCGTAGAGGATGGCGGCTAGAGGAATCCCGATGAGGGCAGTGGGGTCTGCGCTCCAGGCGAGCCAGAGGGAGTCGTTCACGGCGTCCCTCCTGTGTCAGCGGGAGGGCGGTACTTGCACATGAGGGCTCGGACGCGCTATCGCGTGAGGTTGAAGAAGAGCGCCATGAGGACGACGCCGATGCTGACCATGATGACGAAGGGAGCGAAGAACAGCCCTGAGAAGCGAACGTCGTCGAACTTGAGGTGCATGAAGTAGCCGACCACCAGCAGGAACTTGGAGGACGAGAGCACGAGGATGATCCACGTCATGAGGGCGGCGTCCATCTCGAGGTAGAAGACGCCGAATTCGATGAGCGTGATGACCGCGAGAATCGCGCCGATGATGACGTACTGGCGCGGCCCGGGGTGGGTGTGCTCTTCGACGTGTGCGTGCTCAGTGGCCATGTGTCCGCTCCGTTATCCGATGCCGGCCGCGCGTGCTGCGTGGTGCACTTCCTCCAGCGCGCGTCCTTCCGCCCCGTACGCTCCGATGAGGTAGACGACGCCGAAGATGACGATCCAGACGATGTCCACGAAGTGCCAGTAGAGACCGGCGATCTCCACCTGCAGGGAGTTGCCCTGGTGGATCTTGCCTTTGTAGGAAGCGAAGAGGATGGTCCACAGCCAGAGGATGCCGACCGCCACGTGGGTGCCGTGGAACCCGGTCATGACAAGGAAAGTGCTGCCGAACAGGTTGGTTCGCGGGGTGAGGCCGAGGTGGGCGAACTCCGCGAACTCGAACATCTGGAAGCCGATGAAGATGGAGCCGAACACGCAGACGATGGCGGTCCAGAAGCGGAAACTGCCCATGTTGCCGCGCTGGATGGCCGCAAGGGCCAGCACCATGGCAAGACTGCTCATAAGCAGGACGAACGTGCTGATGGTGGTGATGGGGATGCTGAGTATCTCTTCCTGGGGGCCGGAGAGACTGCGGTTGCGGTAGATGAGGTGGGTGCCGATCAGCGTGCCGAAGAACATCACGTCCGAGCCGAGGAAGGCCCACATGAGCATCTTCCGGTTATCCAGCCCGGTAGAGGTGCGATGGTCGTCTATGCCAGATAGGTACTGCATCCCGTTATCTGTTGGTCCTTCAGTTGATGCGTCACGCTAGTGATGGGCGTGCACGTGCTCCGAACTCTCTTCGGCGACCGGCTCGAACACCCAGCCGTAGATGCCGCGCATGCCAATGAAGCCGAAGACCGATATCACCAGGAACCCAAGCCACGTGTTTGCCTGCCAGATGAGCAGGCCTCCGGCCACCATCGTAATGCCGAACGCGATGACGATGGGCCAGTAGGAGGGGTCCGGCATATGAGGTTCGCCGTGCGCGGGCAGGGGCGGCGGCTCGACCACGTTCGCCTCTTCGTCCCAGAGCGGGTGCTGGCTGCGGACGGTGGGGATCACGGCGAAATTGTAGTGCGGGGGAGGCGACGGGATGGCCCACTCGAGTGTCGCTGCGGCCCATGGGTTCATGCCCGCGACCTCGCCGTGCCTGACGGACCGGGCCGCGTTGACGATGAACAGCGCGATGGAGACGGCTATGACGAACGCCCCGACGCTGACGAACAGGTTGAGCTCCGCCCAGTTCTGGTCCACGGAGTAGGTGTAGATGCGGCGCGGCATACCGAGCACGCCCAGGATGTGCATGGGCATGAACGTCATGTTGAATCCGATGAGCATGACCCAGAAGTGCACCTTGCCGAGGCG
>JAPOOH010000479.1 GCA_026713505.1 Chloroflexota bacterium
TACTTCTCATTACGCTCACCGAATATTGTCGGCTGATCCGCTTTGAAGCTACAGGCTTGGATCTCAATAGTTCCATTGCCTCTGAAGTCTTCCTCGCGTTTCTTCCTTCTGAATTCGCTGCGTATATCCATTACTGTATTTCTATACATATTGCCTCCGATGTCGGCCAACTAAAACAACCGGGAGCCCGAAGGCTCCCAGTTAGGTACTTATTGGTTATCTAGTTCTTCCTGAAGACGATCGACTTCAGCCTGAAGACGCATTGCTTCTTCGTACCATGCTGCTACATTAGCGGCATTAGAGTTAGCACGGTTAGATGCTTCTTGAGCTTCTGCTTGTGCTGCATTACGTGCTGCGTTTGCGGCTGCTAGTTCTTCGTTATGGTCTTCTACTAAGCGTGTGTAGAATGTTTCGAACCAGTCAATGGTAAATTCAGTAGATGGCGGAGGCGGTGGTATAATTGCTGCATCTGTTTCTACGAATAAATCGTGTATTGCCCATTGAATTGCTATAACTGCTTCTGCATGCGCATTTTGTGATTGTTCTGCAAGATCCATCCATGAGTTGCGTTCTGCTGTTAGGTCTGCAAGTTGTGCTTCATATTCTGCAACGATTGCATGGATTCTATCCACAACACCTTCTGCTACGTAGATTGGCAACGGTGGCGCATAGTTAGCAAATCCATTATCGTATTCTGCTAATGCACTGTGTATTAGAACTTGCATTTCTGCGAATTCTTCATCACTGACTGTGTATAGCGAGTCGAATATGATGTCATACAGTTCATTTTGAGCGTTTTCAATAGAAGTCCATGAGAATTCGTTACCATCAACTGTCACTGTTAGTGGGTTATCTTCAGAGATTGCGTCTGCTTCTAATGTAGTGTATGCTTCATGCCATGCTGCATCTACTTCTGCGAGTTGTGCTTCACGAACTGTAATTTCATAGTTTGCCCATTCTTGAATTACGTCGTTTTCTGCTTGTAAATCAGCGTTTTCAGCTTCAAGAGTAGTAATCTTTCCGTGTAAATAGTTGAATGAATCTTCATGGTTTTGATTGGCGTGATCTACTATGGAACCTACGAGGCCAGACACATTAGTTACTTCTACACCAGTGCCTGAGTCTTGTGAGAAGTAATTTAGTTCATCTATCCAAGTTTGTTCTAACCATGCTACGTTATTTGCATGCGATTCTTGCAGGTTTTCAATTTCTTCTAGGTAATGTCCTGCTACGATTTCAGTTATTTGTTCGAGAGTGTGGTTCGGATCGCCTGCTTGTACGCCAAATCCAATGCCTGCGATGATAGCAGTTGTTATTAGTAAGTTCTTCATTCGATAAATCCTTCTGCGCGGCATTCAGCGATTAGCCGAGGTGCATTGTTTTCTGCTGCGAATAGGCATAGTTTCAACCTATCCATTTCATTTTCTAATTCTTGTTCACGCCGCTTAGCATCTTCGTGCTTCCGCTTAGCATCTTCATATCTGGTTTTAGCTTCTTTGCTTTTGATGTCAGCCATTTTAGCTTTACATTTTGTAATTGTATCCCCACCGAATGTGAATACGAGATCTAGGCCAATAGTTGCTGTGTCTTTCTGCGTATCATATTTAGCGTTAGGTTCTATTGACCATTCGTTTGAGCACTCGGCTGCAGCGAATGTAGGTGCTGCAAGTAGTGCTATAAATAATACTATTCGTTTCATTGGTTCATCCTTTCTATTACTCACAAGATGTCGGCCAATTAAAAACAACCCAGGCCCCAAGGCTTGCGCCAAGGGACCTGAGAGAGTCTCTACGGAAGAGACGAAAGGATGAGAAAAGTCCCTTCCGGAGACAATTCTTACCTATTAGTGCTTTGCTGGACGA
>JAPOOH010000157.1 GCA_026713505.1 Chloroflexota bacterium
CGACGATAGCGATGCAGGCGGCGGAGGTGCTCTGCCTCCCGGCGCACGACGTGCACCCCACCGTCGTGGACACGGACTCCGTCGGCTACAACGACCTCACGGCGGGCAGCCGCACCACCTACGCCAGCGGACAGGCGGCGATAGACGCGGCCCGGCAGGTCGTCGAGGAGATCAAGAAGCGCGTGGCGATGATATGGGAGACCGAGGCGGAGAACGTTGAATATGAGGACGGCGTCTTCCTGAACAAGGTGGCGCCGGACCAGCGGTTCACGTTCAAGGAGGCGGCGAGCAAGCTCGGCCAGACCGGCGGACCCGTCTTCAAGACAGGGTCGGTGAACGTCCGCGGCTCCGGCGGCGGCAGCTTCGCGGCGCACCTTGTCGACGTGGAGGTGGACCCGGAGACAGGCAAGGTGCAGATCCTCCGGTACACGGCGGCGCAGGACGCCGGCAAGGCGGTCCACCCCTCCTACGTGGAAGGCCAACTCCAGGGCGGGGCCGCGCAGGGCATCGGCTGGGCGCTCAACGAGGAGTACTACACGAGCCCGGACGGCGTGATGCAGAATTCCAGCTTCCTGGACTACCGGATGCCCACCGCGCTCGACCTGCCGATGATCGACCCCATCGTGGTCGAGGTGCCGAACACGAACCACCCGTTCGGCGTACGCGGCATCGGCGAGACGAGCATCGTCCCGCCCGCGCCCGCGGTCGGCAACGCTATCGCGGACGCTATCGGCGTGCGCATGTACCAGACGCCCATGAACCCCAGCCGGATCATGGAGGCGCTGGCGAACAAGCGGAACGGCAAGAACGGGCACCAGGGCTAGGGCGGCCGTGGCGACGGTCTTCCTGTCGATACCGCTCAGGCGTTACACCGGCGGCGAGGCGAGCATGGAAGTCCCCGGAGCGACGCTGCGCGCCATAGTCCGGAACCTCAACGAGCGGTATCCGGGCATCGTCGAGAGCCTCGTCAACCCCGACGACGCGGACCGGCTGATGCCGGGGCTCGGCGCCATCGTGGACGGGGAGCCGGCGAACATGGGACTGCTGACGCCGATCGACGAGCGCTCCGAAGTGCACTTCATTCCCGCCATCTCCGGAGGCGCCATCGCTGGCGGCGCTCCTGTCGCTGACCACGGAACTCCCGGAGGCATGAAATGAGGCTGGCATCCCGGATGTCACGACTGGGAACGGAGACGGCGTTCGAGGCCCTGGCCCGGGCGAAGGCGCTCGAGGCGCAGGGCCACAGCATCGTCTTCCTCGGCATCGGCGAGCCGGACTACGACACGCCTGCCCATATCGTCGAGGCCGCGAAAGGCGCGCTGGACGCCGGTTACACCCACTACGTGCCGTCTCCCGGCATCACCGAGGTGCGCGAGGCGATCGCGGCGGACGTCGGGCAGCGGCTCGACTGCGAGATCCCCGGCTCTCGCATCATCGTGACCCCCGGCGGCAAGCCGATCATGTTCTTCACGATCCTGGCGCTCGCCGAGGAGGGCGACGAGGTCATCTACCCGAACCCCGGCTTCCCCATCTACGAGTCGATGATCCGGTTCGCGGGAGCGACGCCGGTGCCGATGCGGCTGCGCGAGGAGCTCGGCTACAACCCGGACCCGGACGAACTCGCCGGGCTCGTCAGCCCGCGCACGCGCCTCATCATCGTCAACTCGCCGAACAACCCGTGCGGCAGCGTGATGCCGGACTCGACGCTCCAGCGCATCGCCGAGCTTGCGGTCCAGGCGGACGCGGTCGTGCTCTCGGACGAGATCTACAAAGACTTCTACTACGAGGGCTCGCACACCTCCATCACGAGCTTCCCCTCCATGTGGGAGCGGACCGTTGTGATGGACGGGCTCTCCAAGAGCTACGCGATGACCGGCTGGCGGCTGGGCTATGGGGTCTTCCCGGAGCCGCTTGTGGAGCCGGTGACGCGGCTGGTGGCGAACAGCGTCTCCTGCACGGCGGCGTTCGGGCAGATCGCGGCGGTGACCGCGCTGCAGTCACCGCAGGACTCCGTCAGGGAGATGGTCGGTGAGTTCAACGAGCGCCGGGAGCTGCTCGTGGCGGGCCTGAACGACCTGCCCGGCGTGACCTGTCCGATGCCGATGGGCGCGTTCTACACGTTCCCGAACATCAGCGGGACGGGGATGACGAGCAGCGAGTTCGAGCGCGGCGCGCTGCAGGAAGCGGGCGTATCGCTGCTCGCCGGGACCTCGTTCGGAGCGTTCGGCGAGGGCTACGTGCGCATCTCGTTCGCCAACTCGCAGGAGAACATCCGCGAGGCGCTCAACCGGCTGGGCCGCTGGCTCGGGGAGCGGTAGGCTCCGTCACTCCCCCGCCACCTCGTCCGCGAAGCCCAGCACGGCCTGTGCGACGCGCTCCCAGGCCCCGCCTGCCGGGAGCGGCAGGCTATGCGAGCCGTCCACTTTCTCGTAGCGCCGCATCGAGGGCAGGCGTTCGACGAGGCGCTCGGTGTCGGGCGGTTTCACGAGCGTGTCGCGAACCCCCTGCACGACCAGAGTCGGAGCGTGCAGGCGCCGCGCCTCCTTCCCCGCCGCGATGCCGAGCCTGCGTAGCTCGCTCAGCAGCTGCGTCGGGACGACGAATGCGCGCAACTCCGCCTGCACGGCGGGGTCGTCGATGTCCAGGTCGGGGATGATGGCCTGTACGCCCTGCTGGATGCGCTCATCGGAAAAGTCCGCGCGGTGCAGGGGCCGCCAACGACCGAAGTAGTACCGGAGGAGGGGCCAGAGCATGTGGGTCATCGCTCCGCCGAAGCGCCAGTAGGGGGCGAGCAGCGCGTAGCCGTCGGCCTGCGCCCGTCGGGCGGAGAGGACGGCCACCGATGCGCCGAGGGAGTGCCCCACCACAATCACCTTCCCGTGGTCCTGCTGCAGCGAGCGCACGCGCTCCACGACCGCGTCCCTCCACTCGGCGTGGCGTCGGTTGGGGAGCGTGACGATCTGGGGGCCGAACCCGGGGAGCAGGGGCGCGTCCACGTCCCAGCCCGCACCGGACAGCGACCACGCGAGGGGCCTCATGTCGGCGGGAGTGCCGGGGAACCCGTGCACGAGGAGCGCGGCGCCGCGGACCGCGCCGCGGGCCGACTTGCGGAATGGCTGGTGCTCCTCCCCCGCGAAGACCGGCAGGCTGCGGAGGAACGGCGACGGCTCGTACGGCATGAGAACAGGCTATCAGCCGTGGGCGTCTACCGGACGTACTGTCCGCCGTTGAGGTCTATGCACGCGCCGTTCAGTTGGCTCCAGTGGGGCTGCGTCAGGTCCAGCAGGATGTGAGCGAGCTCGTCGGCGCTCATGAACCGCCCGGTGGGAGTGACGCCGAGATGGCTGTCCAGCACCGCTTGCGGGGCGTCGTCGTGCATCGCGGTCTCGGTCACCATGCCGGGCGCAACCACGTTGACGCGCGTGCGCGGCGCGAGCGATTTCGCCAGCGACTTCGCGAGCGTATGCATCGCCCCCTTCGTTGCGCCGTAGAGCGGGTCGGCGGAGCCGCGCTGGGCCGCCATGGAGCCCATTATGAGGATGAGCGAGCCGTCCGCCATGACGGGGGCGATGCGCTGGATGGCCCGGAACTGGCCGGTGAGGTTGACGTCCACCACCTCGGCGATGCGGTCGTCGTCGTAGGTGGCGAGCGTCCGTCCGAGCGAAAGACCGGGCAGGAGGAGCAGCGCGTCCGATCCCTCAGCTGGTCCGGCAAGCGCATCGAGGTCGGAGGGAGAGCGCACGTCGGCCCGGACCCAGCCTGCGCCGTCGAAGCCCTTCGGGACCGTTGTGCGGAACGTAGCGCAGACCTCGTGTCCTGCGTTCAGGAGCGCGCGTATCGCGGCCTGCCCGATGCTCGACGATCCTCCGAGGACGAATACCTTCATGTGGGTCTCCTGTGCCCGCGCTGCGAACGCGGATGAGGGTGAGTGAGTGGTACCCTGAGACGGCAGTCCCCTGCAGTTCAGGAGGACAGAGGTAGCGTTCCTGAACGTGCCTTCCAGTGTAGTGGAGCGTAACACCATGGTGGATCTCGAACAGCTTTCATCGAAGGCTCGATCGTTCCGCGGCCTGCATACGGGACCCGGCATGCTGGTGATGGCGAATGCCTGGGACGCGGCGAGCGCCCGACGCTTTGAGGCGGCGGGTTTCCCTGCGATCGCGACGACCAGTGGAGGTGTAGCAGCAGCCCTCGGCCGCGCGGACCACGAGGCTGCCCCGGTCGAGGAGATGCTCGCCGCGGCGCAGCGCATCATCCGCTCAGTGGCATTGCCTGTCACTGTCGACTTCGAGGCTGGTTACCGGCTGCCTCCTGCTGAGATCGCTCGACGGTTGATTCACATCGGAGCGGTGGGCCTGAACCTCGAAGACACGGACCATTACGGGACGTTGGGGCTGGTGCCGGCCGAAACACAGGCGGAGCGCCTGGCGGCCGTTAAGGCCGGGGCGCAAGCCCTCGGCATCGACCTGTTCCTCAACGCACGGGTAGATGTATTCATCCGGCGCGAAGGGGACCTGGACACGCAACTGGCAGAGGGCCTGCAACGCGCCCGGCTCTATCGCGAAGCGGGGGCGGACTGCATATACCCCATCAGCTTGAGCGACCCCACCGCGATTCGCGCCCTGGTTGAAGCAGCCCAGGTCGTTAATGTAACGGTCCGTCGTGGGGGACCGATCTCGGTAACTGCTGCGGCCGAGGCGGGTGCGCGACGGGTGACGTATGCGACGAGCATCTTCCGCGAGACCATTTCCCTGGTTGACCGGATCGCTGCGGAGATTCGAGCAGAGGTCACGGACGCACCCCTCATGCACAGCGTATAGCTACTTCCCTCATGAGGTGCTGAGGCCGGGCAGCGAATCGCCGGAGCGATTCGCCTGCGATCCCGTTTGCCACGATGGGGAGGCGATGGGGCAGCGTGGGAGTACAATACGCCGGTGCCCCTGTAGCTCAGGAGGATAGAGCAGCGGTTTCCTAAACCGCGTGCCAGGGTTCGAGTCCCTGCAGGGGTACCAGGTGAAGTATTGACCTTGCCCTTTGTATCCGCCGCTGAGTAGACTCCCCTACGCTGCCACTACTGTGGCCGCCCCCTCACCCTCGAACGGCGGATAGCGAATCAGGAGATCTAGGTAGTGTCCCGTCAAGTGGTGTAAGAGCGTCACCCTCGCTGTCTTGTTATGCTGCTACGCCTTCAGGCAGCGGCATGCCCTCCTCATTCCCATCCTCAGGGGGCATGAGCGTGGCGGCCCCGGCGAGGTAGCGTCGGGCGACCTGCCACTCATCGTGCTGCTCGGTCAGGAGGGCTCCTATGAGTCGGCGGACCGCGGCGCGGTTCGGAAAGATACCCACCACGTCGGTCCGGCGCCTGATCTCCTTGTTCAGTCGCTCCTGCG
>JAPOOH010000158.1 GCA_026713505.1 Chloroflexota bacterium
ATCGTCGCGGACGAGCCTGTTTCCGCCCTGGACGTCTCGGTGCAGGCGCAGGTGCTCAACCTGCTTGAGGACCACCAGCGCGAGAAGGGCACGTCGTACGTCTTCATCTCCCACGACCTCGGCGTCGTCCGCTACGTGTCGGACGAGATTGTCGTGCTGTACGCGGGCCACGTCGCCGAGTCGGGTCCGGCGCAGGACGTGCTCTCGACACCGTCGCACCCCTACACGGAAGCACTGCTATCGGCGGCGCCGATACCCGATCCGGACGCCATCCCGACGCCCATCCGCCTGGGCGGGTCGGTGCCGAAGCAGCACGAGCAGTTCAAGGGCTGTTTCTTCGCCTCCCGATGCCCGCGCAAGATAGGCGGCATCTGCGACGACACGCCGCCGCCCGCGCAGTCATCTCCCGGATCGCCGACGCACGAGATCCACTGCCACATACCGCTGGACGAGCTCGCGCGGCTGCAGCGCGGCGAGACGGTTGCTCAGGGGTAAGCACACCGCTGCTCCACCGTCCACCGCCAAGTACCCTCACGCTGACCCTCTCCCTTGCAGGGAGAGGGAACCAAGCCGCCCGAGAGGGTGTTGCACGCTGAACCGCGGGCTGCGTTCTACATGATTGAGCCCCCTCCCCTCCCCATCAGGCCGCGAGGTTACGCACTGGAGCGCGGCCTCCACAGGAAAGACGGTGGCAACTCGCACGGGAATGACGACCAGGGCCGTCTCCCCATGCGGGCGCAAGGTCTGATAGGCTCTCCGTCAATCCCTGACGACGGAACGTTCCATGGAATTCGGCCTGTACCTCCGCTCCTTCCTCACCGACCGCACGCGTCCGCTCTACGAGCAGATCGACGAGCTGGTCGAGATCTGCCACGTCGCGCGCGACAGCGGCTTCTCCGCCGTCACGATGCCGCAGCACTGGGTATCGCACCCGACGATCTGGCCGCAGCCGTTCCAGATCCTGGCGCGCCTCGCGCCGGAGACGGGCGACATGCGCCTGCTCACCGGCATCGTGCTGCTGCCGCTGCATAACCCCGTGCAGGTGGCCGAGGACGTCGCTACGCTCGACCACCTCTGCCGCGGACGGTTCACGCTCGGCGTCGGCATCGGCTACCGCGAGACGGAGCTCGGGGCCGTCGGGGCGACGCGACGTGACCGCGTGCCGCGCCTCACCGAGTCGATCGAGATCATGAAGCAGCTGTGGACCGGCGAGGAGGTCACCTACGAGGGGCGCTACTGGTCGGTGCGTGACGCGAAGATGGGCTTCACCCCGATGCAGCAGCCACACCCGCCGATATGGATAGCGTGCCAGAGCGACGGCGCGGTGCGCCGCTCCGCGCGCATCGCCGACGCGTGCTACATCGCCCCGCAGGTGGGGTTCAACGACCTCGGCGCGGTGGTGGACGCCTACCGTGAGGAGCGCGCGGCGTCCGGCAACGGCCCGGGACGGCTCACGCTCACGCGTGGCGTCGCCTACGGGAAGGACAAGGCGACCGCGGCGACCGAGGCCCAGGAGGCGGCGGCATCTTCGTACAAGATGTACAGCACGTGGAACATGCAGGAAGACACGATGCTGAAGATCAACATCGACTCCGACTCGAAGGTCGAGGACTGGGCAATCACCGGTAACGGTGACGACTGCCTGGAGCAGTTCGCGGCCATCGCTGAGCACGGCATCGACTACGTGGGCATGACCTTCTACAACCTGCCGAAGACGCTGGAAGCGCGCAAGGAGTACCTGCAGAGCTTCGCGGAGAACGTGATCCGGCGCTCGCCGTAGCCATGCGCCCGTTCGAGTACATACGGCCTGCGAGCGTCGCGGAGGCGGTCGGCATCCTCTCCGAGCGCGGCGAAGACGCGTTCGTGCTTGGCGGCGGCAGCGCGGCGGTCGTCATGCTGCGGCTCGGGGTCGTGCGCCCGGAGTGTGTCGTCGACCTCGGCGGCATCGAGGAGATGCGCGGCCTGCGACGGAACGGCGGCCTGCACATCGGTGCGCTGGCGAGCATCCGCAGCCTGGAACTGGATGTCGGCGTCCGCGCGGCGTACCCGCTGCTGGCGGAGGCGGCTTCGCAGGTAGCGAACGTGCGCGTACGGAACGTCGCCACGCTCGGCGGCGCGGTAGCCTACGGCGAGCCGCAGACCGACACGCCGACGGCGCTCACGGCGTCCGGCGCGTCGGTGCGCATCGCGGGCGTGTCCGGCGAGCGCAGCGTGCCGATAAACGAGTTCTACGTGGGCCCGTACGAGACTGTCCTGGAACAGGGCGAGATCGTGTCGGGGATCGACGTGCCGGAGCCGGCGCCGCACACGGGCGGTTGCCACGTCAAGTTCACGGTCGGTTCGCCGGAGAACAAGCCGGTGGCGAACGCGTCCGCACTCGTCACGGTCGACCCGTCGTCCGGCGCGTGCACGGCGGCGCGCGTCGTCATGGGCGCGGCGGGGCCGGTGCCGGTCGTGGCGAACGCGGCGGGCGCGCTGGTGGGCGGCGAAGCGTCGCCGGAGCGCATCAAGGAGATTGCGGCGGCGGCGGCGGAAGAGGCCGACCCGATAGAAGACCTGCGCGGACCCGAGTGGTACAAGCGCCGGATACTCAGGATAGTGGTGGAGCGAGCGTTGATATGTGCGCTGCAACGGGCCCGAACGTAACCCGCCTCGTCGGCCAGTCGCTGCCGTCGCTCGAGGCGCCGGACAAGGCCGCGGGTCGTATCGAGTACATGGCCGACCTGACCGTGCCCGGCATGGCGCACGCGAAGGTGGTCCGCAGCCCGCTGCCCCACGCGCGCATCGTCTCGATCGACGCATCGGAGGCCCGGGCGATGCCGGGCGTCGTGTGCGTCCTCACGCGCGACGAGGTACGCGCCGACCCGGACATCGAGGAGGTGTACGGCTTCGTCTACCGCGACGCTCCGCTCGTTGCGATGGACAAGGTGCGGCACCAGGGCGACATCGTCGCGGTGGTCGTCGCCGACGACGTCGACACCGCGGAGGCCGCCGCCGAGCTCGTGGACGTGGAGTATGAGGAGCTGCCCGCGGTGATGAACGTCCCGCAGGCGCTGGCGGAAGGCGCGGTGCAGGTGCACGAGGAGTTCTTCCCCATCGCCCCGGAACTGCGTCCTATCGAGGGCACGAACGTCTGCCACCACGCGACCATCGGCTGCGGCGACGTCGAGCAGGGGTTCGCGGAGTCGGACTTCGTCTACGAGGACGAGTTCATCGCGCCGCCCGTGCAGCACTGCGCGCTGGACCTGCACGCCGTCATCTCCCGGATAGAGGACGGGCAGATCACGGTGTGGACGAACTGCCAGTCGCCCTTCCCGCTCGGACGCGAGCTGGAACGCATCTTCAAGATGCCTGCGCGCGTCATCATCCCGTACGTCGGCGGCGGGTTCGGCAGCAAGAGCCGCGACCGCATCGAGTGCGTCATCACCGCAGCCGCGGAGCTCGCCGGGCGTCCGGTGCGCTACATCCTCACGCAGGAAGAGACGTTCATGACGTTCATCCGCCCCGCGTACCGGAACCGGATGCGAACGGGCGTGAAGAAGGACGGCACCATCGTCGCGCGGCACAACGCGTTCTGGGTGGACGTGGGCGGCTA
>JAPOOH010000494.1 GCA_026713505.1 Chloroflexota bacterium
CTGTTTGAGCGAATATCGCGGGTCCGAGGCGCATTCATGATGACCTACGACGAGAGCCCCGACATCATCGCGATGGCACGCAGACAAGGATTCCTTCTCGCCAAGGTTCCGATGAAGAATACTCACCACGCCGTGATGTATGAGCTGCTTATCACGTCGCACGAGCTCACAGCATGACCCAGCCCCGACGCTTTGGGATAGGGGAATGGTACGGGCATTCATTCGTGGGCCTGACGCGGGACGAGCGCTTGGCCTACGCCGCCGGACCCGGTTCCCAACCATGCCCGTTTCGGATGGGCGGAGGGTCATGTACAAAGACAGGCGGAGTCTGTTCGTTCAGGTCATACGAAGACCATGACGGCGTGGCCGTTCCAGCATCGGACGCAGAGTCAGGATTGAGGGTGCTCTGCCCTCGGCGATTTGAAGAGAACATGATGATCTTCCAATGGGTGGGTGAAGTCGTCCTGGGTACTGCAACACCTGCCATAGCTACCGAGGTTGGCTTCCTGAAGGCCGAGGATGGGAACACACACGTGGGCCGGATAGACATGGTTCTCGCAAATCAGGAATCCGGTATAGGGGCGCTCAATTGGTGCGCTCTGGAGATTCAAGCCGTCTACTTCTCCGGTAGGAGCATGAGTGAGGAGTTCAGGAACATCAGGAACTACGAGGGAGAACAGCCGCCGTTCCCAGGACAGATACGGCGACCCGACTACCGGAGCAGCGGGCCAAAGCGTCTGATGCCCCAGCTGCAGATCAAGGTACCTACGCTCCGTAGGTGGGGGAAGAAAATGGCAGTAGTGGTAGACAAGCATTTCTACGATTCACTGGGACGCATGGAGGAGGTCGGAGACCTGTCGAGCGGGGACATAGCGTGGTTCACCGTGGACTTCGTTGAAGAGGACCACCCCGGCAGACGATTCAAGCTTGTGAGGGACAAGGTCCACGTCACCACGCTTGAGAGGGCCACTGAGGGACTCGCGGAAGGCCCTCCCGTTACGTTGACCGAGTTTGAAGAAGGCATCCGTTCGAAGCTCGTGGGACGGTAGGGAACGGCCAATCCTGTAGAGGACGGCCACACACTGGATATCGCCCATTCGGGCCGTTCACGCGGAGCACCACGTTGGGCTATGCTCCCATGCCGGAGCGCATCTGCGAGCCATGGACAGAGGCGGACCTCTAGCCGCAGTGATACGAACGGGGATTTGCCGGTCTTCTTGTACACTCGATTGCAGGCTCTGCAATACGTCTGATATCCGTCGTGTGTCGTCCGGTTAGCGTAGAATTCAGCAAGAGTGGCTGACCCTCGTGGTGGCCAGCCCGGAACTGCTCAGAGTGGGCTGCCGGACGCAGCGCCAGATGCAACTGGCCAAATGCCCATAGCACGGCTTGTGGAGATGGCCTCCAGACCAAAGCAGTGAGGGCACTTTAACCACGTCACACGCCCGAATCTAACACTGATGCACTACCGAGCATAGAGGATGGTACGACTACGCAGGGTCTTCCTTCTACACGGCGACACCTTGCAGTGCCTACGCTTCCTTTCTGGCCAGAAGTTCCAAGTCGTTTCTAATATGATCCGTTGGAGTTTCGACGTTGAATGGCTCTCCTATTTTCACACGCATCTTTTCCGAGTTGGCGACATTGGCAAACAATGCCCATGTCAAATTCGGCTC
>JAPOOH010000159.1 GCA_026713505.1 Chloroflexota bacterium
GCGCAGGCCGCACGTGTGGAAGGCCCCGCTGCTGATCGCAGCGAACCGCTCCCCCTCCGGCGGCGATGCGAACGAGCCCCCAAGTTCAGTGTCCAGGAATTCCTCCCAGACCGGCCAACAGACGGGCGTGCCGTCCTCGTGCAGGCCGCAGGTGTGGGCGGTCCCGCTGCTGAGTGAGGCGAATGTCTCTCCTTGAGGGGGTGGGTGTAACGTCAAGCCCTCCTGTTCGAACACTGCCCAACAGACTGGTGTGCCGTCCTCGCGCAGGCCGCAGGTGTGGGCGGTTCCGCTGCTGAGAGAGGTGAAGGTCTCGCCCTCCGGCGGCAACTCCAGCGGCACGCCGAGTTCCCGCTCAGTGGTCCACCAGCAGACAGGCGCGCCGTCCTCGTCCAGCTTGCAGGCGTGATAGCCGCCACTGCTTATGATGGCGAGTGAAGCGTCCGACGTCGCCGGTTCTCCGGGCTCGGGCTCGAACCCGGGCGTGGGTGTGCTGGTGGGTAGCGGAGTATGGGTGGGCAGGGGCGTATCGGTTGCCGGCGGCTGAACGATGGATGGTGTGGCGTCGTCGCATGCGAGCGGCAGGACCGCGATGATCAGGCACACGACCGCAACGCCTGTGACCCGTCGGGTGACGTTCATCACGCAGACCGATTGCTCGAGAGAACCAGTTGGTTCCCCAAGTGGCAGGTGCCTGACGAACTGCGTTTCCCAGGCACCTACGACACGCCCTGGCCGGTGTACGGCACCTGGTGCTGCATGAAGACCTCGCGGCGCTCGTCCGAGGACTGGATGATGCCCAAGACGACCTCCTGCGTTGCCTTGCCCCAGTACGCGTCGTGGATGCGGACAGGCGTGTCCGTGCGGATGGCGCGGCACATCTCGTCGACCTCTATCGAGCAGTAGCGCCGGTTGTAGCCGGGGCCCGCCGGGAGGTCTACCTCCTCGTTGCCGTCGTCGCCGTGGATGACGAGGCCGGTTGGCGTCTGGCGCATGTCGCCGTGCTCGCACGAGACGAGCGTGAGACCGAAGAATGCGTGCCGCCGGTCGGGCGAGACGGGGTGCTCGATGGAGCGTTCCAGCGAGCCTCCATAGCGCGTCGACTCCTTGTACGCCTCCTCGGCGTCAGCGTCGGCGAAAGCTGCGATCCGCCGCCGCGAGTTGACGTGGAGCGCTGGGTCCATCTGTTGCCCCTGGAGCGTGTAGCCGAACGTGAGTTCCGCGCTGTTGAAGTGGCCGTAGCCGTCGTAGGTGATGGTGGCCGTGTGCCCGTCCTCAAAATCGAGGAACGCCATGAACGAGCCGTCGATGGGGCGGTCCGGGTCGACGATGTTGGTTCGGGCGCGGACGGAGCGCACCTTGCCGCCGCCGACCATGCGCGAGATATCCACCTGTATCGGCCCCTGCCGCCGCACGATGCTGCCGCCGCGGTCCTGCATCAGCTCTTCCTTGGCGCGCGGGCGGTAGATCCAGTCGCTGTAGAACATGGTGTGCATCATGACGACCTTGCCGAGCCTGCCGCTGTTGGCGATCTCCGCCATCTTCAGGTTAGGGAGGTCCAGGCTCTGCGAGTGGCCGACGAGCACGCGGGTGCCGTTGCGCTCCGTGGCCTCGATGATGGCGTCGCACTCGTCGAGCGTCAGACCCATCGGCTTGTCGAGGATGACCTGCTTGCCGCGCTCCGCTGCCATGACGGTGTGGGCGGAGTGCATCTCGTCCGGCGTCATAACGTAGACGACATCGACGTTGGGGTCGGCGCACAACCCTTCTGCGTCGTCGTAGGCGTTGCCGCTGAAGTCGCGCTCAAATCGCTCGCGGGCAGGAGCGCGAGGGTCCGCGACGGCCACGATGCGTGCGTTCGGGTTCGCGCGCAGCTCAGGGATCATGTTCATCGCGCCTGCGCCGAGGCCGATAATGCCGAAATTCAGTGGTGTGTTGCTGGTCATGGCGTGTCGTCCGCCTTCCTAGGCTGTTGCGTGCTGCTGCTGAACGTAGGCTGTCTGCGTGAGCAGGTCGACGATGAGCGGCTTGAGCCTGCTACCGTAGCGCGCGACCTCGTCGATGTCCGACTTTGTGCCAAGTGTGCCCCAGCCTTCCTGGGGCACGTGGATCATCTCGTTCTCCGCCGGGTCCCGAATGACGTTCAGCGGCTCGGCGCCGTCCTCGACGACGGCAGCCTGCTCGTCCAGCATCTTGCGGTAGAGGATGAGGCCGCGGTCGGACTCACCGAGACGCTCCGCCGTGCGGTCCATGATGGGCCCCTGGAGTATCCACGCGGCGTGGTCCTGCGCCATGGTGTCGTCGCTGCGCCAGAAGCCGTCCGGGGTCCTGAGCTCGATGTTGGTGTAAGGGATGCTCTCTTGCGCCGGGACCTCGATGTCGTCAGGGAACCAGTAGCTCGTGAGTTCAACGTGCCAGGTGTGCGTGTCGTCTATGGGCGTGCGGTATTGGAAGAAGTAGCGTCCGCCGCCTCCCTGCTGCAGGATGTTCGGGAAGAGCAGGGGATGGCCCACGCTCCACTTGGGCGACTCCTTCGTCGTGTTGCCGTAGACGCGGCGCTTGATGATGCCGCGCTCGAACTCGTCGAAACCGATCTCCTTGTGGCGGTCGTACCTGGCGAGGCTCTCGGCGACGGCGTCGCGGCGTCCTTCCAGCCTGGCACGGTGTGCGCCGTAGACGCCGTGCAACCATTCCAGGTGCACGGGGTCTACGGAGTTTTCCATGCACTGAACCCAGTTGCACGGGACCACGGCGATGAATGCCTCCCGCAGCACGCCTTCCTTCTGCGCGAGGATGTCGTAGTTGGGGAGGAGCGGGACGGGCGCCGGCCCCATGTAGGCGAAGATGAGGCCTCCGAGTTCCTTGACCGGGTAGCCCGCAATCTTGACCTTCTCCTTGAAACGCCCGTCCGGGTGGACGGTCTCCTCAAAGGGTTGCTCGATGCACTGGCCTGTCTCGTCCATCATCCAGCCGTGGTACATGCACCGCAGCCGGTGTTCCTCGGGGATGCAGTAGGAGAGGTCGACGCGACGGTGGGGGCAGAAGCGGTCGATCAGGCCGAGCGTCCCCGACTTGTCCTTGTAGAGGACGAGGTCCTCGCCGAGCACACGCACAGCCCTCGTGGGGCGTTCGTCGAGTTCGGCGGTGGCAGCGATGGGGTGCCAGTAGCGGCGCATGAGCTCGCCCATGGGGGTTCCGGGACCCACTCTTGTGATGCGGTCGTTCTGTTCCTGCGTCAGCATGTCTTCGTCCCCCTGTCTGTTGTCCGCCTGAGACTGTGTGTCCTCAGGCCCCGTACCATCCGTGCTGGTCTACGAGCCCTCGCACGTAGGCGATCTGCCCCGTGTGTTGTATGAGATCTCCGGTCACGCGGGCGATCGATAACTTGATCGTCTCGCCACGCGCAACCCCCGCCGCGCTCGGCTTCTCCAGGGCGTCGTCCGTGACAGCGTCGAGGAATCTCCGGGACTTCTCTCGCGCTGCTTCGAAGTAAGCGATGAGCGTGTCGGAGTCGATAGGGTCGAACGAGCGCACCTGCTCCAGCGAGTCGCCGTTGCCGGAGCCCCTGTCGGCAGGCAGGCCGAAGCGCTCGCACCAGCCGTCCGCCGTCCACCCCTCCGCTTCGCCCAACAGTTCGGAGTAGTTCTTGTCCTGCGTACGAGTGAGGTGCCAGGCCAGCCAGCCGATAGGGTTGCTCTCGGGCCCGGATGGCTGGGCCTTGAGCTGCTCGAGGGTCAGGCCCGTCAGGGCGCGGTGGAACCCCCCGCCGATGCGGTCGTAGGCTGCGTTCGAGATCTCGCCTGCGCTCATGTGCTACCTCGGGTCGGGTTGGCGTGAGCGTAGTTGGCCGTCCCGCGCCGCGTCAATCGCGCACTGTGTGGTTCAGTTGCCAGCGAGCATCACGATATGCGCACGCTCTATCTCCTGGTGGAAGCTCTCGGGCAGGCGGGCCCAGTCCCGTGCTTCCACGAGGAAGGGGATCGTGGACTCTCGTAAGGCCTCCTCCACGTTGGACAGCGCATCCACGGGAAGGGGAGCCAGGCCGGGACCGCGCAGCACGAGGTCGAGGTCGCTCCCTTCATGTCCCCGCCCGGTGACTCGGCTTCCGTAGGCCCAGACCGCTACTCCTGGCAGGTGCTCGTGCAGGAGGTGCTCGATCTGCTCCCGGTGGCGCGGCTGCAGGTCGAGTTGCAGCGTCATGGCGTCTCTTCTCCTATCACCAGAGACAGCGATTGCGCATCCGTGATGAAAGCCGGAAGCGCATCGAGTACGTCTCTTGCGTACTGTTCTCCATACTGGTGCGCCGAGCGGTTCCGGATATCGCGGTAGGTAAGCCAGCGTTCGCAGGCTTCGCCAGCGATCAAGGCATGCTTGGCTGCATGCCTGAAGATGTCCTTGAAGAAGAGTTCATCAACATCGCGGTTGCTGGCGAAATAGCCGCTGATACGCTTCTTGAGGAGGTTCCCGCACTGCTCCTCCGCCAGTTCGAACTCCTTCACGCATGCTGCCCGGTATATCTCGTAGGCGATGCTCCCCGGCTCCTGCTGCCGCAGCAATGCGAACGCGCTATCGAGTGTTTGAACGATACGGTCGAGGTATTCGGTGTTGAGTCGCATGGCCTTCGCCTCGAAGTCGGCGCGTGTGGGTCATTATACGCTTGGCCTGGCCCAGCCCATCCCGCGTTGGACAGCGGACAGGGCGCTCCATAGAATGCCGACACCCCGGCCCTGCAAGGAGGAGTGTCACGGGCGATTTCATCGAAGTCCAGCGTACCGAAGGTGTCGTGCTCATCACGCTCGACCACGCCGAGACACGCAATGCGCTGAGCGGCGAGATGGCCGCGGAGCTGTATGCCGAAATCGACGCGTTCGAGTCGAATGCGACCGACCGTGTCCTCGTGCTTACGGGACGCGACCCGTCATTCTGTTCGGGCGCGAACATCCGCCGGTTCGACGAGGTGATCGGGCGCATCGAGCAGGAGGAGGGCGCACGAGGTGAGCGGCAGCCGCTGCCGTGGGGAGACATGGAGGCACGGCTCGGCCAGCGCGCGTCGGAGAAGGCGGAAGCCGGGTTCGGCTCCGTATCCAACGTCCCGCTGCGCATCGGCGAGGTGCAGAAGCCTACGATCGCGGCGGTGAACGGCCACGCGATAGGCGTCGGTCTCGGTCTCGCGCTTTCGTGCGACATCCGCATCGCGTCGGACAAGGCGGAGTTCGCGGAAGCATTCGTGCGCATGGGGCTCGTGCCGGGCGATGGCTCCTGCTGGCAGTTGCCGCGTCTCATCGGTCTCAGCAACACGTACTACATGCAGTACACGGGCGACCGGCTGAGTGCAGACGAGGCCTACCGGATGGGTCTCGTGAGCAAGGTGCACCCTCACGACGAGATGCTCGATGCGGCGGTGGGATTCGCGCAACGTCTCGCCTCGGGCGCGACGTATTCGATGTCGCTCACCAAGTACCTCGTACAGCGTTCCTTCGACATGGGGTTCGGGGAAAGCTTGCGCCTCGCTCAGACGGCGCAAGAACTGGCGCGCCGCTCTGAGGACCACAAGGAAGCGGTAAAGGCCTTCCTCGACAAACGGAGGCCGGATTTCAAGGGCAGGTGAGCGCATGAAGGTTGGTGTTGGACTTCCGTTCAGGATGCCGACGGACAGTTGGGCGTATATCTCGGAGTTGGCGCGCCGCGCCGACGAAGGGCCGTACTCTTCTTTCGCGGCTCTCGACCGGCTGGCGTACGACAACTTCGAGGCGATGGCCGAGCTTGCGGCGGTAGCCGCTATCACGAAGCGCCTGCGCCTGGTGACGGCCATCCTCCTCGCGCCCGTGCGCAATGCGGGCGTACTCGCCAAGCAGGCCGCGACGATAGACGCCATCTCCAATGGACGGCTCACGCTCGGACTTGCCGTAGGCGGACGCGAGGACGACGCCGTCGTCGCGCCTTCGGAGTTCCGCAACCGCGGCAAGCTGTTCGAGGAGCAACTCGTGCACATGAGGCGCATCTGGGCGGGTGAAGTGCTGGAGGGCGCTGAACGGCCGGTAGGGCCAGCGCCGGTGCAACCGGGCGGGCCGGAGATACTCATCGGCGGGACGCACGCGAAGGCGATCGCACGGGTCGGCCGCTTCGCCAACGGCTACGTGATGGGTGGCAGGGCGCTGGAGGCGGAGTGGGCGAAGGGCATCATGACGCGGGTCGAGCAGTCCTGGGCGGAGCACGGGCGCGAGGGCAGGCCGCGCATCGTCGTGACACTGCCGTGTGCGCTCGGCCCGGGCGCCGAGGAGGCGGTCACGAGTGCGGTAGCGCACTACTACGGCGGGGACCCATCGCGCCAGGTGCGCCAACAGCCCACATCGCCCGAGATCATCCGCAACGCGATCAGCATGCACGAGGAGCTGGGCTCGGACGAGATCATCTTCCGGCCCGTCACACCCGAGCTGGAGCAACTCGAGCGTCTGACCGACGCCATCAGGTAGCCGATGCCGCCTGACGAGCAAGAAGCGCAAGCTCCCTCTACCGAAGCGAGGCCGGCGACGGGAATGCGAGGCTGGGCTGAGCGCAATCAGACGCTCGTATCGCTGCTGGTGCCCGCGTTCCTGCTGGGGGTGGGCCGCGGCTTCATCGTCCCGGTACTTCCGCTGATAGCGATCGACTTCGGTGCGGGCGCCACCGGAGCCGGGCTTCTCATCTTCGTGCCGATGCTCGGTGGGGTCATCGTCTCGCTGCCCACCGGTTATCTCATGGACCGCATAGGGCGGCGGAAGCTGCTCATCCTCAGCACGCTGATCCTGTCGTTGTCGGCGCTACTGGTTCTCCGGGCCTCGAGCTTCAACGAGATCCTCTTCTACCTGGGGATCAACGGCCTGGCGCAACAGATGTGGCAGATGACCAGGCTCACCGTCATAGCGGACTCCAGCGCGCAGAACCAACGCGGACGCATGATTACCGGCATGGCAGGAGTGAACCGGGCCGGCACTCTGCTGGGGCCGCTTGCCGGCGGGGCCATCGCATTGCTGGACCTGCGCCTGCCATTCCTCTTCTTCGGAATCTTCGCGCTCCTGGCTACGGTGCCCTCCTACCTTTTCGTGCGTGAGACGGCGCCCGCCGTTCTGGCGCGCCGCCGGGGTGATACAGCGGCAGCGCAGGTGGACATCTCCTGGGCGCGGCTCATCACGAAACCGGTGATCGTGCTGTTCGCGGCGCAGTTCATGGCAAACGCTGGACGCGGCGGGGTGCAGGGGCAGGGCGGTATCTACGTCGCCTATGCGGCCTTCGCCTACGGCCTGAACTCGCTTGCGCTGGGCGGCCTCAGCTCAGCAATGGGTATAGTGGGCGTCCCGGTGACACTGATGGCCGGGCAGGTCATGGACCGGTTCGGGCGGAAGCGCACTATCGTTCCGGCGAGCGCGCTCCTGGCTGTGGGGCTCTGGACGATGGGAGGCGTTGCCTGGGGCGAACTGGGGTTGCCGTTCTTCATCCTGGGTTTCGTCACCATCAACCTGGCAGTGTCGTTCATGGCGGGTTCGATGCAGACCCTGGGCTCGGACGTGGCGCCCGCGGCGGCACGGGGCAAGTTCTTCGGTGTGAACCGTCTCATCGCGGAGGCGGGCTCCGCAAGCAACCCCGGCATATTCACACTCGCGGTGGCGGTGATTGCGGGAGCAGGCGGATTCACGGTGGCGTTCGTTTCGATGGGAGGGTTCGCCATAGGCGCGTCGCTGCTCATAGGGTTCGTGCTGCGGGAGACGCTGCGCAGGGACTGAGTCGCAGCGCCCTACGCGAGGGCTGGGCGCATCCGGCGGGAGTAGGGCCCGAGGCGAGCGGAGGGAGACGCAACCGAGCCGCCGTGCTCATTCTCGACGGACATCGTGCTCGCGCCGTAGATGACGTATTCCTGCCCCGTCTGGAAGCGCTCGCCGCGTATCATGCTGGAGAGCAGCTGAGATGCGCCGCGGCCCACCCGCCCTATCGGGATGGTCACGAATGTGAACGGCCGACCGGCCAGTTGGGGAACGAGCGCCCGGTTGCCCAGCGAGACGATGCTGATGTCGTCCGGCCAAGTGATGCCCCCGGCGAAGCATGCACGTGCGATCGTGGGGAGTTGCGATGGCGGGGTGAAGACTGCGCTTGCGGCTGCGAGGGCGTCGGCGAGTTCACGCGAAGTCTCGCCTTCCTGTGCCCAGATGATCGAGTCCTCATCGAAGTTGAGGCCCAGGTTGCTCCACGCGCGGTCGAGTCCCCTGTAGCGCCCGCCGAAGCCGGCGCCGCCCACGGCGAGCACGGCGTGCACTTGCTCGTGGCCAAGTTTCCGCAGCAGGCCCGCGGCCATCTCGACGGCGGCGACGTAGTCCCAACCTATGCTGCCGATCCCTTCGGGGACGGCCACCGAGGAGCCTGTCCAGGGCTTGAGGAGCACGACCGGAATGCCTGCGGCGGTAACCGGCTTGAGCGATGCGAAGAGATCCTCGTCCGGATCGGGAACGTCGCCAGGTACGCCGCAAAGGAGAAGCCCGTCCACGTCACCGCGAACGGCCCACTGCAGGTAGGCGCGCCGTTGACGGTGCTCCCCGCCACAGTCGAGGGCCATGCACTGGTAGCCCATGCCCTCCAACGCGGTGCGGGCAACCCGTGCGAGGGAACCGAACAGGCCGGGACTCATCAGGTCCCACGTGATGAGGGCCACCACCGGCTGGGAACTCTTCGCTCTCAGCGCAAGCCGCTCCTGCTGGACCCCGAGCGTCTCCAGCTCACGTACGGCCATCTGGGCGAGTTCGTCGTGTGGTACTCCCATCTCTTCGAGTAGGTCGCAGAGGGTGCCGAGCCTATGGCTCGGCACGTGGACGCGGCCGGTGCACCAGTTGTGGACTGTCTGCACGGACACGTTGAGCTGGTGCGCCAGGCCGGCACGAGAGATGTGATGCGCTTTCAACAGCGGACCAAGCATCGTGTCTTGTCCTCATGGAATATAAACAGTATTACAACATTCAACAGAGCGTTTTGCAATGCCGTTTGATGACACATCGTTCATTCCGTGATAAAAATCACGCGATTATGACCGGACCGCACGGCGTGCGGGCGTTCAAGCACTCTGCCCAGGTAGAGTGCAGGACGATGCAGGGAGGAGACATGCGTATTCGACCGACCCGATGGCTCGCAGGAGTCGTCATTGCCGTGGCCATGGTGGCCGTGCTGGCTGCCTGTGGCGGTGAGGACCCCACGGCCACGCCGCAACCGACCGCTACGCCGACCGTCGAGGCGATGATGGAGGACCCGACTCCCACGCCTGACGCGATGATGGAGGAACCGACTCCTACGCCTGAGGCGATGGACAGTGGCGGTACGCAGCCGTCTCAGCCGGCCCCGACGCCTACGCCCGTGCCCGCGCCGACCGCCACTCCGACTCCGCCGCCGGGCTTTGACGCGGCTGAGTACTTCAGCGGCAAGACGGTGCGGATAGTGGCGAACTCCTCGCCCGGTGGCGGCACGGACACACAGGGCCGCGTGATGGCGGCGTTCATGAGCCAGTACATCCCCGGCAACCCGCGGGTGGTATTCACCAACCAGCCCAACAAGCCGCTGGAGTACATCTACGCCGCGACCGAAGCGCCGAAGGACGGCACCTACGTCTCCTGGAACAGCACGCCGCAGCTGTCATTCGGTTTCAGTGAAGAGACTCTCAACATCAAGCGGAGCACGTTCGAGGCCCTGGGCTCAACCATCGACCCCACGCGTGGATGGATGCTGTACGACCCGGTCGGAAACCTGGGGGCCAGTGCAGCGAATAGCTGCCTGTGGGACTACTCCGGGCAGAGCAGCACGGGCGGCGGCGCGCACGGCGAGTTCCTGCTGGCCGACGAACTCTCCGACATCGCTGAGGGCAACCCCACGCTGCTTGCCTCTGTGTTCGCGGCCGAGCAGTTGGACATCCCGTTCCGCTACTTCGGGTTCGACACTGTCGACACGAACGCGGTGCGTCTGATGTGGGCGCGCGGCGACATCAACAGCACGGTGCGCGCGAGCCTCTGGTACCGGTTCCCGGTAGAGAACCCGGACTGGATCCCCAGCGGCCTGATGCGTCTGATGGCGGGCATGGGCCCCGGCGAGTTGAAGGGCAACGCGCAGACGGAACCGCACTGCGAAGACGTGCGCAACTACTTCAACGACGACCAGACGTTCGTCTTCAACTCGATGATGGGTCCGACAAACTACGCTTCGAAGACGCTCTGGCTGCCGCCGGGCACGCCGGGCCACATCGCGGATGCGTTGTCCTCCGCCTTCGAAGAAGCGCTGACGACGGACGCAGAGCTCATATCGAAGTACGGCGCCGTTGCGGGTGAGTCTCCCGGTTGGACGGGCAGGGCCGAGATACAGGCGGCGACGCTCGAGAACGAGGAATTGCTGCTAGGCTCACAGGCGGTTATCGAAGAGCAGAAGGCGCGGCTGCTGCCGAAGTACTTCTCCCAGTACATCAGCGGGTAGGGCCACCTGGAGAACGCAGGCTGTAGTCGAAGGGGGGCGGACGAGCTACTCGTTTCGCCCCCCTTCGGACCTAACCCCGATCAGGGAGAATAAGCGATGCTGGCTGACTTCTGGACGGGACTCTCTTATCTAGGAACTGCAGGCTACTGGTACGGTTTTCTGCTCGCGGTATTCATCACCGTTCCCATCGCCCTGATTCCGGGCATATCAGCCACCCTGGTGATGGCCATCATGATTCCGTTCATCGTGATCTCGGTGGACGACCCGGTTATCGGTCTCGTGATGCTGGCGGTGCTCACCGGCATCGACAACACCCTCGACTCCATCCCGTCCATCCTGCTCGGCATGCCGGGCGGCGCGACGCAGGTGACGTTCCTGGAAGGGAACCAGCTGGCGCAACGTGGCGAGGCGGCGCACACGCTGGGGGCGGTCTATGCCGTCTCGGCCATAGGCGGCGTCGTGGGCGCGCTTTCGCTCGCCGTCATCATCCCCGTCATCGCACCGTTCGTCCTCAAGTTCGGCTTCGCGGAGATCGCCGCGATGGCGATCTTCGGCGTTGCGATGGTCGCCGCCCTGAGCGGCGGCGCGATGGTCAAGGGCATGTTCGCTGCGTGCCTGGGCATGCTCTTGGGCACGGTTGGCCCCGGCAAGGTGAGCCTGGACTTCCGCTACATGTTTGAACAGCAGTGGTTGTGGGAAGGGCTGCCCCTCATCGCGACCACCATCGGCGTATTCGCGCTGCCGGAGATCATCGACCTCACGATGACGCGCAAGCCGCTCGCGCCCAAGAACGCCCGGATCAGCTACCACGAGATATTCAAGGGCGCGCGGTACGGCTTCGCCCGCTGGCCGATGGCGATAAGGCAATCGCTCTTTGGCGTCTTCCTGGGTGCGGTGCCCGGTATCGGCAGCGGCGTCGTGGACTGGATGTCATACGCATTCGGCATCTTCTGGTCCAAGGACAAGACCCAATTCGGCAAAGGCTCGCTGGATGGCGTGCTGTTCGCTGAGTCCGCGCAGAACTCCAAGGAGGGCGGGCAGGCCGTCCCGACGCTGGCGCTGGGCATCCCCGGAGGGCGCGCGTGGGCGTTCGTCATCCTGGCTATGCTTTCATACGGCATAGCGCCGGGCCCGCGGATGCTGGAGGACCACGCAGACATCACCATCATGATTATCGTGAGCCTGGGGCTTGGGAACCTCATGGTGACGATGCTTGGCCTCGGATTCACCCGGCAGATGGCGCGTCTGACGCTTATCCCGTACCCGGTGCTGGGATTCCTCATCATTCCCATATCGCTTCTGGCGGCGTTCCAGGATACCCGGGACGTGAGCGCCATTGGCATCGTGCTCGTTGGTGCGGGATTGGGCATGCTGATGAAGCGGTACCGGTGGCCGCGCCCGCCGCTGCTCATCGGTTTCATCCTCGGCCCCATCATCGAATCGAACATCACAAACTCGGTCGCACGGTACGACTGGGTAGGCACGTTCACGCGCCCACTGTTCATCGTGCTCCTGGTGATCGCGATCGTTATCGGCGCCCTGTTCGTGAAGTTCATGAGCGGTGGCACTGGCACGCAGGCTGTAGATGAAGAGACCGGTATGGCGGGTGACAGGCCCACACCGGCGGGCGGAGCTCCCGGCATCATCGCTCGGTTGACGAGCCGAGGCTGGCGGTGGCGGGAAGAGCAGTGGTTCACCCTCGCACTGATAGCCATGATGGCGTACGCCATCTGGGAGGCGGTCAGCTACTCGTTCTTCGGCAGGTGGTTCCCGCTCAGCCTGGCCTCCATCGGCATCATCTTCTGCGTCGTGCAGTTCGTCCGGGAGGGCCTGGGCGCAGAGACCGGCGATATTATGGATATAGGTATCCGCAGCCGAGGGATGGCAGGCGCTCGCTCCGCGGGGCTCATCTTCCTCGCCATGCTGGGGGTCATGCTCATCATGACCGGCGTGATCGAGGAGGGGCTCAAGTGGGGCGCCGTGGTCATCGCAACGTTCGGCCCGATGCTGATGATGCAGAACAAGACAGGCTACATAGGCGGGGTCATCGCCGGAGTCGTCATAATCATCCTGAACTTCCTTTTCTTCGACTACATGCTCGCGGTCATCTGGCCGAACCCGTTCATCCTGGACTGGTTGGCCGGCTAGGCCGGCGCAGCTGAGATCAGAAGGAAAGAGGCTCTACGGAGCCTCTTTCCTTTGTGATGGGCATCCGGCAGGTCCCGGAGAAGTGTTACATTTCATGGAGCGTTGGAAAGCGCGTTGCGAAGGTAGGAAATGAGACTCACTTTGCGTTGGGTATTTGCAGGACTCGTGATCGCCGTACTGGCAGTGACGGCCGGTTTGATGCGTCTTGGGCAGGTTGGCGAACTGGCCGAGCGGGCTGAACGGGTAGTGGCGGTCTACGAGAACGCGACGCTGACCTACTCGACGCAGGCAGGCCAGGTGATCACTATTCCGCAGACCGACGACTGCAAGCAGTACGCCACGCCGCCATCCCGGGAATGTCGATTGCGCTTCACGAACGGCGATGAAGTGGTACTGACGTTCGATTCCGCCGAACCCATGCGCACCTGGAGGGGGCCCACACCGGGCGGACAATTGGCTACCGGGTTGCTCTGGGGCGGCATCGCTCTGGGGATATTCGCCCTTTTGTGGCTATGGTTCACCTCGCCGCTGTACCGGCGCCTCAGGCGCCCGGAGATACCCGGAGAACAATCCCCCTCTGCAGGGCCGGACTAGCGCCCAGCTGCCCATTCGCACCGTTCCGTGGCGCGTTGGCCATGTCCGCGATGGACAGGCGCAACATCTGCGCTTATGCTTGTGGCGAATCCGGTGCATCCTTGCGGCGGAACAGGAGGATATCATGCGTTTCTGGCGTTCACGTCTACTGATGACGATTATTGGAGCGGGGCTGCTCGCAGCACTGGCAGCATGTGGCGCAGATGACCCCACGGCCACCCCACAGCCGACTCCGACGCCAACTGCAGAGGCGATGATGGAGGAGAAACCGACTCCTACGCCTGACGCCATGATGGAGGAGAAAGAACCAACTCCCACACCTGACAGCGGCAGCGGTGGCCCAGCAGCGCCTCAGCCGACCCCGACCCCGGTTCCTGCTCCTACCGCTACACCTACGCCTCCACCGGGCTTCAACGCCGCTGACTACTTCCGTGGCAAGACGATCCGCCTGGTGGCAAATGCCTCACCCGGCGGCGGTACGGACACGCAGGGCCGGGTAATGGCGGCCTACATGAGCGACCACATCCCCGGCAACCCCCGCGTCGTGCTGGTCAGCCAGCCCAACAAACCGCTGGAGTACCTCTTCGCTGCCACCGAGGCACCGAAGGATGGCACCTACATATCCTGGAACAGCACTCCGCAGTTGGACTTCGGGTTCAATGAGGGCACGCAGTTCATCAAACGCAGCACATTCCAGGCCATCGGCTCTACGATCGACGCGAACCGTTCGTGGATGACGTACGACCCGGTGGGCAACCTTGGTGCGAGCGCGGCGAACAGCTGCCTCTGGGACTACTCGGGACAGAGCAGCACCGGCGGTGGGACTCACGGAGAGTTCCTGCTGGCCGATGAGTTGTCCGATATCGCAGAGGGCAACCCGACGATGCTCGCAAGCGTGTATGCCGCGGAGCAGTTGGACGTCCCCTTCCGCTACTTCGGGTTCGACACCGTGGACACGAATGCGGTTTACCTGATGTGGGCACGCGGCGACATCAACAGTACGGTGCGATCCAGCCTCTGGTACCGGTTCCCTGTGTCGAACCCTGACTGGATCCCGAACGGACTCCTCCGAGTGATGGCGTCCATGGGACCCGGCCAGTTGAAAGCGAACCTGCAGGCTGAGCCACACTGCAGCGACCTGCGCGAGTTCCTGAACGACGACCAGAAGTTCATCTACAACTCGATGCTCGGCCCCACGAACTACGCGTTGAAGTCGCTCTGGCTGCCGCCGGGCACGCCGGACCACATCGCAGATGCGCTCTCCGCTGCATTCGAGGAAGCACTGACGACCAATGAGGATCTCATCCAGAGATATGCGGGCGTTGCGGGCGAGTCTCCGAATTGGACAGGCAGGGCAGCGCTGGGTGCGGCAACGAAGGAGAATGAGGACCTGCTTGTGAGCTCGCAGGCCATCATCGAAGAACAGAAGAACCGGTTGCTGCCGAAGTACTTCGCCGAGTACATCAGCGGCTAACGGGGACCGCCCACCAGGCCCCGAGTAAAGCGTCCCGCGAGTCTCACCGAGGATTCGCGGGACGCTTCGTGTTTGGTGCCTTGTTCTTGAGAGCGACCCGTCTGCAACCGCTTCTCTTAGAAGACCTTGCTGAATCCGCCACCGCATCGCGTGAACACGACGCCGCAACGCCCTGATGAATCCGTTTTCCTCTCGCTCGCGTAGTACAAGATGAGAGGCCTCCATCCCGCGACTACATGGAAACACCGTACTGAAGGTCAGATCCCGAAGGCACAGGTGTTTCGATAGTGGAGGCCGACGATGCGCAAGAGACCTATCAGAGACTCCATCTTTCTGCCAGCGGTATTGGTCGTACTATTGATCTTGTTCGTGGTGTTCACCCGTACAGTGACGCCTTGGCGGTGATGCTCGACGGCTCGGGTGGCCAGATCATCGACGTCGAGAGCGCGGGCGACGGCCCGGCAACAGGTGGTGGGGTCACGCGCAGGAGAGCCGGACGGCAATGGAAGCTCCTCCATCACTGTCGAGGACGGAGCGGTGAGCCTCCAGAGACCGCCGGTGTGCTAGTCCAGCACCTCGGCGGTCTGCTTCTGGACCTCCGGAAAGAGCAGCGACTTGACCACCACCGGAACGACGCGCGCCGGGTAGATCATCTCCCCGATGTCGATGAAGTCGAACTCTTGCAGGAAGAGGTTATCGATGGAGATGACCGGGTTCGTGACACCCATGTCCTTCGTGATGGTGTCGCCGACGAGCTTCGCGAAGTCGCCGGTAAAGACGAGCATGAGCGGCGCGCCCTTCGCCATCGAGCGCGGTACCGCCGACGTGATGCCGTCCGCTATCTTGCGTATCTGCGCGTAGCGCGGCAGGCCGTCCCACTCGAACGCAAGCGCAACCTGCTGTTCGCCCTCCACGAGGTCCTGCCGCTCGAACGCCTCCGCGACGAGCCCGGCGATCTCCTCCGGCTGTACTTCGCGGTCCTCCGGCAACCGGGAGATGAGCACCGGCACATTCCGGTAGGGGAGGAGCGACGGGTCAGAGATGGATAGCGTGTTCCCGCTCAGCTGCACGGTGAACTGCGACGCGCCTATGACCGTGGCGCGGATGCGTTCCGTCGCGGGTTGAACGGGCGCGGGCAGAGCGTGCTCCTCCATCTTGCGCCGGACGGCTGCCGCGAGCGCGACTGCCAGGTCGCCGAACTCCTGTGTCTCGTTGTCATAGACGTACTCGGAGACGCCGCCGGAGAACACCAGGGCGTCGCAGGCCATGTCCTGTGGCATGTCGGCGGTCAACAGCAGATTCTGCGTCAGCTCGGAGCGTGGGCGTCCCTGGATGACGTCGATCAGGCATTCCGCCAGGGCGTCCGCGATGGCGGTGCGGTGCTCGTCCGGCAAGGGTTCCCCGAGCGCGAGCGGCACCCCGATGCTGTCGGCGGCGGTGTGCGCGGCGTCCTCGATTCGGGTGATGACGCCCTCACCGTCCGTAGCAACGAGCCGCCCGCCGACGTTGAGGGCGGCGGTGTGCTGGATGCGCCCGCCATGCACGAGCGCGAACTTCGTCGTGCCGCCCCCGATGTCGACGTTCAGGACCGCCTGGCGCGGGTTCCGTGAGAGCTTCACCGAACCTGACCCGTTGGCCGCGAGCACCGACTCCAGGTTGTGACCTGCGGAAGCGCAGACGAACTTGCCGGCATGGTCGGCGAAGATGTCGGCTATCGCGTGGGCGTTGCGCCGCTTGATCGCCTCGCCGGTGAGGATGATGGCGCCGCTGTCCACGTCCTCCGGTTCGAAGCCGGCCTCCGCGTAGGACTCCGCAACGAACCGCTCCAGTTGCTCCGTGTTGATGAGGTTGTCGTGCGTGTACGGCGTGAGCAGGATGGGGGACTTGTAGAGCGTCTGCCTGTCCACGACC